>CAZDAT010000022.1:0-16550 GCA_964503695.1 uncultured Lachnospiraceae bacterium | reverse complement strand
TAAGCAGAGCATTGCAAAACCTGTCCTTAAAAATCTTACAATTATCTGCCAATAAAAAAATCCGCTTAACACGATAAGCGGACCTGGTTCACGATACTCAAATCCTCTTATTGTTCGATATAATTCGCTCAGGTTGGCACCTTCCCGGTATCGGGGGTTGCCGTAGCTTCACAGGTCCTCTGTACCTCCACTACTCTGAATAAGAGAGAAATTACAATATGGAATTTTTATATCTGCTTTAACCATACTCTATCTGCCCTTTCTTGTCAACCTCTTTTTTTACACTTATTTGTTTGGTATTTCTTGACAAAGATTATCTGAAAATTTATACTTTTTATATGTTAAATTCACGAAACGGAACTGTCACATTACAGTTTTTTTCTTAATGCGGCACCCCTATTTTCTTTACAGATAATTTTGATTCCAGGGAGATATTTTATGCGTAGATTAAAGATTTCAGATTTAATACCGGGAATGACCGTTGCCAAAAATGTAATCACCTTTCGTAATCAATTGTTATATCCTGCCGGCTTCACCCTTACGGATAAGGCTATTATAAAATTAGCCTTTCACTCCATTCCGTTTATTTATGTGGAAGACCAGAGAGACCATTACTCCTCTTCCCAGATGAAAAATTATTCCAGAAAGATTCAGAACACACCGGAATTCCAGCTTTTTGCAGAAGAATTTGAAAGAGATGTTTCCAACTTTAAAACCCACTTAAATGATGTGGTGGAAAAAGAAATTCCTCTTGATATTACGGATATTTTAAAAGATACACTGGCATTATTACATACCAGATCCAAACGCCACCATATATTTGAAATGATAAACAATATGCGTCAGTACGACGATTCCACCTATGCCCATTCCATTAATGTGGCACTGATTGCCAATGTGCTCGCCACATGGCTTGGCATGAAAGAGGATGAGACCTTTCTGATTACCCAGTGCGGACTGCTTCACGATATCGGAAAACTGAAGGTTCCCGACTCCATTATCAAAAAGCCGGGGGCACTGACAGACATTGAATACAACATTGTAAAGACACACCCCATAAAGGGAGCCAGGATTTTAGCCGCCCAGAATCTGCATCCCCACATTATAAATTCTGCCCTCATGCACCATGAAAGATGTGACGGAAGCGGTTATCCTGCCGGACTTACCGGGGAAAAAATTGACACCTATGCCAAAATCATTTCCATTGCGGATGTCTATGATGCCATGACCTCTGCAAGAGTGTACCGGGGTGCCATGTGTCCTTTTAAGGTAATTGAAATCCTGGAAAATGATGGTCTGCCTAAATATGATACGCAGTTTTTCCTGACCTTTATTGAAAATGTGGCGAATCTGTATATTCGAAGCTATGTCCGGTTAAATGACAACCGGACCGGAGAGATTGTCATGATTCATAAGCACAACCTCTCACGCCCGCTGATACGTATTGAAAATACTTATCTGGATTTAAACAAAGAACCGGATTCTGTTTACATAGAAGAAATCCTTTAATGTATAGAGACTGATACAGTTAAAAATAATCAAAAAACAGCATTATGTACAAATAAAGCTTCCTTTCCTTCGTTCGAAGCTGTTTTGTACATAATGCTGTTTTTTCAGAAAATAAATCTTAAAGCGAAAAGCCTTTATATTTTATCCGACCTTCAGTTTAAACTTCTGTAAGTCTCTCTCTGATTCTATTTTTTCAATCTGTGCCCCCAGATTCTGAAGCTTATATTCAAAATCTTCATATCCTCTCTGAATATAATGGATATCATCCAGCACAGAAACACCCTCTGCCGCCAGTGCCGCCATTACCAGGGCTGCTCCTGCCCTTAAATCCGGTACACTGACACTTGCACCCGTGTATTTATTCACGCCATTAATAATTGCCGTATTTCCTTCTACTTTAATGTTGGCACCCATTCTGGTAAGCTCATCCACATAACGGAATCTGTTTTCAAAAATGCTCTCCGTTACAATACTGGTTCCGGTGGAAAGTCCCAGGGTAACTGCAATCTGCGGCTGCATATCCGTGGGAAAACCGGGATAAGGCAGTGTCTTTACATGGGTAGAAATCAAAGGCTTGGATGCCACTACCCTTACCGCATCATCAAATTCCTTCACCTCACAGCCGATTTCCATAAGCTTTGCCGTAATGGATTCCAGATGCTTGGGGATAACATTCTTAACGGTAATATCCCCCTTGGTAACTGCCGCGGCAAACATATAAGTGCCTGCCTCAATCTGGTCAGGAATAATGGCATATTCTGTTTTATGAAGCCTGGTAACTCCTTTAATACGAATGACATCCGTACCTGCCCCTTTAATGTTGGCACCCATGCTGTTTAAAAAGCTTGCCAAATCCACGACATGGGGTTCTTTTGCCGCATTCTCTATAATCGTCTGTCCTTCTGCCATAACTGCCGCCAGCATGACATTTATGGTAGCACCAACAGAAACCACATCCATATAAATGTGATTTCCCTTTAATTCGTCTGCTTTTGCGGAAATTAACCCATGGGCAATATCCACTCTGGTTCCTAATGCCTTCCAGCCCTTGATATGCTGGTCAATGGGGCGGCTTCCTATGTTACAGCCTCCCGGAAGGACTACTTCTGCTTCCTTATATTTTCCAAGCAGGGCACCTATCAGATAATAGGAAGCCCGGATTTTCTTTATCAAATCATCCTCAATCACATGTCCGTATATCTTGGAACCATTGATTCTTACGGTGTGTCTGCCTAATCTTTCCACTACAACTCCAATGCTTTCCATTGCCTGCAGCAATGCATTGGTATCCCTTACGTCAGGGACATTTTCTATCACAACGGTCTCATCCGTCATAATGGCTGCTGCCAGAATCGGCAGTGCGGCATTTTTCGCACCTCCGATTTCCACTTCGCCAACTAACGGATTTCCACCTTTAATTGCATACTGTTCCATCGCTTACCTCATAATAAACAATCTACATATCATCAGCTTAGTATACCACATAATTTGATTTTGTAAACCTGCAAACTTTTGTTTGTCTGCCGCGTTTCCTAATTGAGATAGGACAGCGGATTTACGGCTGTACCGTTCATACGAATCTCAAAATGCAGATGAGGTCCGGTACTGATTCCCGTATTTCCCGACAAAGCAATCTTTTGCCCCTGTTTCACCGTCTGTCCGGCAGATACAAGTACTTTGCTTAAATGTGCATATCTTGTTTCCACACCGCCCGGATGCTTGATGTAAACAACATATCCATATCCTCCGCCCCATCCGGCCTTGGTGACAGTTCCACCGGAGGAAGCAAAGACGGCACTTCCCTTCGGAACTCCCCAGTCAATTCCCTTATGGTTGCTGGATGCTCCTGCGGTAGGAGACTTTCTTCCGCCGAAATTGGAAGTCAGACGGCCTCCGGAAATCGGCTTTATAAAGGTTGGCGGAATCTTCGTTCCCCGTTCTATAATCTTGGGAACGGCTTCCATTACCACCTCTTCCTTCACAATTTCCTTGCTGATTTCTTTATCATTACGATAGGTAACATCAGCCACTATTTTTCTAAATCCGGTAGAAGGCTCCTGCAAGGTTTTCTCCTGTGTGGTATACCACTCATCATTATCCACATAGATAACCTCTGCATCATAAGCTTCTTCCTGATACACCTGCTCCGTACGAACCACAGACAGCTCCGGTTCCGGCACCGTAATAATGATTTCATCCCCTATCTGTAAGGTAGTGTTTTCATCCTTCAGAAAGCTGTTAAGCTCGATAATCTTATCCATGGGAATGTTTGTTTTTTCGACAATTCCGGATAAGGTATCTCCTGCCACAACCTCGTAGATTTCATTGACTTCTTTATCCTTGGTTACCTGTTCCACAGCTTCTTCTAACGGGGTAATCTCTTCCGGCAGAAGAAAGCTTTCCACGATTTCCACTTTTTCCGCAAATTCCATGGCTGTGATGCCATATTCATAATCTTCAAAATCTTTTTCGACTTCCGGTTCCATGGAAGCAAAAATATCTTCCACATATTTTTCCACTCCGCTTTCCCAGAAGACTTCTTTTTCTTCCTCTTCCTGCACCTTACGCTGATTTACCACCGCTGTCAGAACGTGCAGCTCCCTTGTAGGGTCCAGTACCAGCTCCACACTGTAAATATCCTCTGTGTCATACAGATTCAGTGCTGTATTTAAAAGCTCGATAACCTCATCACTGGTTGCCAGATTTACACTATAATCGTTTACTTTTACCGTATATGCCTGCTGTAACGTCTGTACCGAATTTTCCAGTAAAACACCATTTACCCGGTCTAACAGGGTTTTATAGCTGTCCACAGCCCCAAAATAAACTTTTTCCCCTACAACCTCCAAATCCATTTTTGCATAGATTAACTGTGTAGAATCTCCGGCAAGCATCTTTCTTGCCTGTGCCATTACCTCATCTATCTTATCCTTCGAATCCGTTGCCCCAATCTTTGCTTCATTCAGATATATCGTAAAATAATTCTCTCCGCCCTCATCTTCTGCCAGCAGACCGGGCATCCAGAAGCTGCAGCATACTGCTACCACAAACATAATACGCATCCACGTAAATTGAAATTTTTTATATTTTCTGCTAATAACTGTCATATTCTTTAGTTTATGCCATTCTTTCCTCATTTTATTCAATGTAATATTTTTGTAATAACTACATATTAACAGTATTTTTTTTTCTTGTAAAGTAATTGTTATGATGTTACCATAAAATATACCTAAAAGGAGGCGTTTTCATGGATACTGTTATTTTTCACATTGATGTTAATTCCGCTTTTTTAAGCTGGACTGCCCTCAGCCTGCTGCAAAAGGGCGAAACAAAAGATTTACGTGAAATCCCCTCCATTATTGGCGGTGATAAAAACAAACGTCATGGTATCGTACTGGCAAAATCCACCCTGGCAAAGGAATACGGAATAAAGACCGGGGAACCCATTGTAAACGCGTTCAAAAAATGTCCGTCTCTTGTCATGGCTTCTCCTGACCATGCCATGTACCGGGAATGTTCCCGCAGACTCATGGAGTATCTTTCCTCCATCTGCCCCGAAACAGAACAGGTCAGCATTGACGAATGCTACATGGACTTTACGCCGGTTTCCGGCAAATATGCCTCTCCCATGGAAGCTGCCCATGAGATAAAAGATGCAGTCTATAAAAAATTTGCATTTACCGTAAATATTGGGATTTCCGACAGGAAGGTTCTTGCAAAAATGGCATCTGATTTTAAAAAACCAAACCGGGTACATACCCTGTTTTCTTATGAGATTCGTGAAAAAATGTGGCCTCTTAGTATCGATAATTTATTTATGTGCGGACATTCCAGTGTGGAAACCTTACATAAGCTTGGCATTCTTACCATTGGTGACCTGGCTCTTTCTGACCCGGAAATCATCATTTCCCACCTAAAAAGCCATGGCAAAACCCTCTGGCAGTATGCCAATGGCATGGATGATGCAAAGGTCGAACCACTTCCTGCACAGGCAAAAGGAATCGGCAATTCCATTACAATCAGCCATGACATTGAAGAAAAGGAAGAAGCCTGTCAGGTTTTATTACAGCTTTCCGACAGTGTAGGCAGCCGGCTCAGGAAAGCAAAAAAGGCAGCGGGAATGGTAAGCTGTGAAATTAAATATCACACTTTTCAAAACGTCTCTCACCAGACCACCCTGCCTGCACCAACTGATTCTTCTACTATAATATATGAAACTGCCTGCCTTTTGTTCGATGAATTATGGAACGGTACTCCCATCCGCCTTTTGGGAATCCGTACCTCCAAGCTGTCCGATATTGATGAGCCCGTACAGTTAAATCTCTTTGATTACAACCTTTTTCCCAAGTCCGGTGCCGCTTCTAAGGATTATATTTCCATAATGCAACAAAAGGGCAAACAGGAAAAACTGGACAAGGCACTGGATGAAATCCGGCACAAATACGGTACCAATGCTGTCATCCGGGGCAGTCTCCTGAAAAATCAGAACCCTTAAAGGCAGACAATTTTATTTTTTCCGGACAGAATATCCGAACTTGCCAAGCTCTTTTCCCAGTGAAAAATACGTTCCATGGGAATATGCGATTGGCTTGCTGTATTCCAGGTGAAATTTTCCTTTTTCATCCAGATATTTTTCATCCGCCTGCACTGCCACTACCTCGGCAAGGAACATATGGTGGGTTCCAAGCTCCTTAACTTCTACTACCTTACACTCAATATTTACCGGACTTTCTGCCACTGCAGGCACCGATACCTTTTCGGAGGGTATCGGGGTAAGGTTCATCTTTTCCCACTTATTGACATCCTTTCCGCTTACCACACCGCAATAATCCGTAGCCCTTAATAAGTCTTCCGTTGTCAGGTTGATTACAAATTCTCCGCTTTCTTTTATCATGTGATAAGAATATCTTTCCGGTCTTACCGAGATTGATACCATGGCCGGAGAACTGCATATGGTGCCTGCCCATGCAATGGTAAGCAGGTTCGGTACGCCCTCTTTTCCCTGACAGCTTACCAAGACTGCGGGAAGGGGATATAACATATTTCCCGGTTTCCAACTTTGCTTTGCCATATTTATTCCTTTCCGATTCTTTTACCTGTCTTTTATAAAGATTTAAAACAAAGGGATGCCTGTTGCTTCAAAAATCTGGAGAAGAAGGCCTGCCAGGGCTGCCAGGAAACCTAATACGGCAAAGATTAACACCGGTTTATTCGCCGCCTTCACTTTTTCTTCCTGTGCCTTTATCACAGCCTCTGCCTTATTTCCAACCTCTTCCACAACAACAGCCTGTACATTCCGGTACACCTTTACGTTTTCTTTATGAAGGAAATCATCCGCCTGTTTAAACCATTCTTCAATTTTCTTCTGGTTTTTCTCTATCTGTTCCGTCAGTCCCTGGACATTCTTCTGCATTTGCAGGGCTTTTTCTTCCATCTGTTCTACCGCCGTCACTGCGGTATCTATCGTCTTCTGGTTATTTACCCTTTCGGCATCCGTTTCTAGCTTAAGGTCTGAAATCTTCTGCACACTTTCCCCCGTAAGCTTTCTTAAGCTCTCTGAGGTTTCCACTAACAAATCATGGAGATTTTGTGCAGACTGGGTATTGGTCATCTGGATTTTTCTCATTTCCTGAAGGCATCTTTCATACTCTGCAACCTGTTCCCGTAATTTCTTAAGTTCCCTTTCTTCTGCTGCCGAATTGGCTTTAATCACTTCTCCTGCCGTAAATTTCTGTGCCAGTTTATCAATAAAATTATCCATGAAAGCCCTCCATATTACATCTTTTGCAATATTCTAACACATTTCATGCTTTTTTACAATTCGTTTCGTTTTTGTGTATTTTGCATATTTTTTCCTGCATTTTAATATTTTTTTGTAATAATTAACCAGTTTTTCACAATGCGTTCATATTCTGTTCATATTTATCTGTTACTATATATTCATACAAGAAAAGCAGATTAGATGAATTTTTTCATAATAGCCCGGAAGTCCTTTGTGACTTCCGGGCACTCCTCATTTTAAGGGAATAAAACGCTTCCGCATCCAGCTAATTTATGGTCTGAATCTGTTCGTTCAGATTCAGCATTCTTTCATCCAGATTGGAAATCATATCAGAACATTCTACCAGCTGGTCTTTGATATCCTGGGGAACATTTCCTTCAAATTTATAATTAATCTTATGCTCCAGACTTGCCCAGAAATCCATGGCAACCGTTCGAATCTGGATTTCCACTTTTGCATGTACGGTTCTGTCCGACAGGTAAATTGGCACCGTGACCAGCATATGATAACTCTTATAACCGCTGGGCTTGGGATTTTTAATGTAATCCTTAATGGAAATAACCTCGATGTCATTCTGGTTTCGAATCATCTCCGCAATCTGGTAAATATCAGAAGTAAAAGAGCATATAACCCGGATACCTGCAATATCGTTGATATATTCCACCATATTTTCAATGGTCGATTCATAGCCGTATCTTTTTAACTTCTTTACAATGCTTTCCGAACTTTTAATTCTGGATTTGATATGCTCTATGGGATTATATCTGTGAACATGCTGAAATTCATCATTTAAAATTTCCAGTTTTGTTCCGATTTCCTTTAATGCTGAATTATAAATCAGAAGAACCTCTGTCCAATTTTCAACCTGAGAACCTGCTCGAATTATACTTTCCATTTTTACTCCATTTCTATAACAATTTTTTTATGAAACTATTAATTTCATCAATATTTTACCACACTCTTACCTGTTTTTGGGGGTAAATTCCTGATTTAATAAAACTTTAAGCTTTATGAATTTTGGGCTGTGGCATTAAGAATAGTCTTAATGTCACAGCCCAAAGCTTATTTTTATAATTCCATCTCTTTTTCCAGACAGTCCCTGGAATTTCCTCCTGTGTAAAATACTATGGATTCTGCCTGTGCTGTATACTTCATGTTCCAGTCATAATATCCAATATTTTCCAAAGGAACCTCAAACCGGACTTCTCTTTTTTCTCCCCTGCCAAGCTCCAGTTTTTGAAAAGCCTTTAATTCTTTTACAGGGCGTACTCTTTTTGCACCTGCAAGCCTGGCATAGCACTGCACAATTTCTTCCCCGTCTGTTTCTCCCGTATTTTTTACCGTGACACGAATCTCAAAGCTGTCTTTTTTTCTGGTAACCTTCATGTCAGAATAGGCAAACGTTGTATAACTTAATCCCCAGCCAAAGGGATACAGCGGTTCTATCCCTGCATCCAGATATTTCGCCGTAAACTTGGATTTTCCCGCAGGTCTTCCGGTGCTTATGTGAGCATAATACATCGGACACTGTCCGGTGGTTCCCGGAAATGTGGTGGTAAGCTTTGCACCCGGACATACCTCTCCCAGCAAAACATCCCAGACGGCATTTCCTGCTTCCACCCCGGGATGCCATGCCTCCAAAATGGCAGTGGCATATTTATCCACTTCCGGAATTGCAAGAGGTCTTCCGTTAAATAACACTACCACCACTGGCTTTCCGGTTTTTGCCAGTTTTTTTAACAAAGAAATCTGTTCCCCGGGAAGATTAATGGATGCTTTGCTTGCCGCTTCTCCGCTTTCCTCCTTGCGTTCTCCCAGTACCGCCAGCAAAACCTCTGCCTTTTTGGCAATTTCTTCTATTTTTTCCCCGGTTCGGTCATACTGGTATTTTATTCCTCTTTCCTTACAGGCATCCAGAATACTGATGCAGTCACCGGGATTTGCCGCCAGTGCCCAGGTTCCCGTCATTTCTTCCCGTTCTCCTGCCAGTTCTCCAAAAATACCAAAATAAGTTTCTTTCTTTAAAGGAAGCAGGGTTTTCTTTTCTTCTGCTTCTTTTTTGCAGAGATTATTTTTTAAAAGGACAATGGATTTTCCTGCCGCCTTTCTTGCAAGCTGTCTGTGTTCTTCCTTCAGCATTTCCCTGCTCTCACGCTCTTTACAGCTTTTATACGGCTGTTCAAACAGTCCCAGTTCAAGCTTTATCCTAAGCATATTCGCCACCGCTTCATCCAGTTCCTTAATGGATACCTCACCGCTTTGTACCAGCTCTTTCAGATTCTCACTGTAGGCATCAGACCCCATGTCCACATCCGTACCTGCCTTCAAAGCTTCCCTTGCTGCCTGTCGTCTGTCCGTCACAATTCCATGGTCTACGCATTCTGCAACGGCATTGGCATCGCTTATGGTCACACCGTCAAAGCCCCATTTTTCCCGTAATATGTCTCTTAAAAGCCATGAATTTACGGTACAGGGAATTCCGTTAATATCGTTAAATGCAGGCATTACGGCTCTTGCCCCTGCATCAAGGGTCATTTTATATGCCGGAAGATATTCTTCCCATAATCTCTGCATGGACATATCCACGCGGTTGTAATCCATCCCTGCCTCCACGGCACCATATCCTGCAAAGTGCTTGACACAGGCCGCCATGGCATCTTCCTTTGTCAGGTCATTTCCCTGAAATCCTCTGACCTTTGCCGCACCATACATACCATTTAAGTAAACGTCTTCTCCGGCTCCTTCACTGATACGCCCCCATCTTGCATCCTTTGCCACATCTGTCATGGGAGCAAAGGTCATATGGATTCCCCCTGCCGTAGCTTCCTTTGCCGCCATCCTTGCAGTTTCCTCCCAAAGCTCCGGCTCCCAGGCACAGCTTTCTGCCAGGGGAATGGGCGTGACCGTTCTGAATCCATGAATAACATCATATCCGAATAACAGCGGAATTCCCAGTCTGGTCTCTTCCACTGCGATTTTTTGCAGGCGGTTGGCGGTTTCTACATCACACACACCGGTATAAGAACCGATTTTTCCGGCTCTTAGCTCCTCTTCCCGGAAATCCTGCTGTGCGGTATTGACAAGTCTCGTAAATTCTTCTTCACTGATACGCCCGTCGTACCTCATATTTAACAATTCCCGGAAGCTTACCTCAAATGCTCCCACCAGGGAGGGTCCGCATTGCTGTAGCTGTCCTATTTTCTCTTCCAGTGTCATTTCCCGAAGCAATTCCCGGATTTTTTCTTCATATAATTTGTTCATACATCTGTCCTCTTTATCTTCCACCTGACCGTGATTCAGCTGATACAATTTTTCTTACGGAATCCCTTTCCTTAAGCTCCAGATTACTCAGATAATATCCGGTGTTCCCGGACTTTATATTATTATATAAAAGTTCAAAAGCTTTTCTTCCAAACTCGTATTTTGCAACAGACATGGTGGTCAGCGAGGGCCGCCAGTTTTTGGAAAAAAGATTATCATCAAAGCCTATGACCGACACATTTTCAGGAACCCGTATTCCGGCATCCTCCAGGGCAGACATGGCTCCCATTGCCATTAAATCATTGGTACAGATAATTGCCGTAAACTCCTTTTTCCTTTCCAATAAAGCTTTTGCCAGCCGGTAACCATCTTCGATTCCTGTAGCATACGGAGCTTCTCCTTCCACCAAAAGCTCATCCCCGGAAAATATTTTTTCTTTCTTTAATGCTTCCAGATAACCTTCTATTCTCCGGTCAAAGGAATGTTTTCTTCCCAGTCCGCTTAAGTAGGCAATTTTTTCATGTCCCATCCGGTGCAGATAGTTTACTGCCTGTTCCATGGCGGTTACATAATCGTTTTCAATGGCACTGACTTTACGGAGATTTACCTCGGTATTTCCGCTGACTACCACCTTAATCCCATTCTCCGTCAGATTATACAGCTTCTCCAGATTAAACTTATGCGGTACGGTGGCAACAAATACACCGTCAATCCTTCGTGCAATGTAATTATCCAGATAATTATTAATATCCTTATATCCGGTACATACATTGACAAAATATCCCTTTTCAATGGCTGCGGTCTCGAATCCTACAATAATCTCTCCATAAAACGGATTCGAAATATCATTTACCATGACCGAAAGCTGCATGGTCTCATTGGTGGTCATGCTTCTTGCAATCATATCCGGCTTATAGTTTAACTGCTCTACCGCATCCAGCACCTTCTGTCTTGTCTTCTCTGACATACTTCTGGAATTATTTAACACATACGATACTGTCGCTGTGGATACTCCCGCCAGCTTTGCCACATCTGCTCGTGTAACCTTCATGATATCTCCCCTGTCCTCTGATAACTTCCCCGAAATCTGCACATAATTTTTTCGAAATAAAAATGATTTTTGTGCACCTTTTATATTTTTAAGTATAACACCTGTACTTAAAAATAGCAACGACATTTTACTCGTGTAGCAATTTTAGTAGCATATAAACTTGTCTTTCTAAAATCCCATTTCTTTGTTATACTAAAATAAGACAAACCACCGAGAAAGGATTTTTATATGCGAATCTGGTTTAAAATATTTAAAGACAATCATCTGTTACAGGACACTGTTATCGAGGATGTTTCCGGCGAAACAAGAACCCATAAGATTTTTAATGCACTGGAGGAATGCTGTTATCAGTTTAATTTATCCAGACCTATCTGGCTGGATTCTGCCGTAAGGGATTTTCAAAGACACGCCAGAACACGCTTCACACAGGATGCCTTTGTGGAGACCGTGGATTTTGATTATCTGGAAATTCATGTGATTGAAGAAGATTAGGGTTGCCTTTTTTCAAAAAAATCACAAAAGAATATATCTGACTGCTCTCAGTTTCCAATAAAAAAAGCATTCCATACAAACTAAGAAAATGAAACTTTATTTGTACAGAATGCTTTTTTTAGTCAATAGTTTTTCGATACCAGTTACATTTATTGTAATTCTATTTATTCTTCATATCCGTTAGGATTCTTACTCTGCCATCTCCAGGAATCTTCGCACATTTCCTTAATTCCGTTTTCTGCTTCCCATCCAAGCTCTCTTTTTGCTTTGGAAGCATCGGAATAGCAGGTAGCAATGTCTCCGGCACGTCTTTCTTTGATAACGAAAGGTACTTTCACATGATTAGCTTCTTCAAAGTTTTTCACAATGTCAAGCACACTGTAGCCGCATCCGGTACCCAGATTATAAATGCTTAAGCCCGCTTTTTCCTCGATTTTCTTTAAGGCCTTTACATGACCCTTTGCCAAATCCACTACATGGATGTAATCCCTTACTCCGGTTCCGTCAGGGGTGTCATAGTCGTTGCCAAAAACGCCCAGCTCCTTTAATTTTCCTACTGCAACCTGTGTCACATAGGGCATAAGGTTATTGGGGATTCCATTAGGATTTTCTCCCATGGTTCCGCTTTTGTGTGCACCGATGGGATTAAAGTAACGCAGGATTACCACGTTCCACTCAGGGTCTGCTTTCTGGATATCCGTTAAAATCTGTTCCAGCATGGATTTTGTCCATCCATAAGGGTTGGTGCAGGTTCCTTTGGGACATTCTTCGGTAATGGGAACAAAGGCAGGGTCACCATACACCGTTGCAGAGGAAGAAAAGATAATGTTTTTACAATTATGTTTTCTCATGACATCTACCAGGGTTAATGTACCTGCTATGTTATTTTCATAATATTCCCAGGGCTTTGAGACAGATTCTCCCACTGCCTTCAATCCTGCAAAATGAATGCAGGAATCAATCTGTTCCTTTGTGAAAATCTCTTCCAGGGCTTCCCTGTCCAGAATATCCGCTTTATAAAAGGGAACTTTTTTTCCGGTAATTGCTTCTACTCTTTCCAAAGCTTTTTCACTGGAATTACATAAATTATCCATGACTACCACATCATGGCCTGCATTCTGCAATTCCACCACTGTGTGGCTTCCAATATAACCTGCTCCGCCTGTTACTAAAATTGCCATAATCTCCTCCTGTTTTTACCAAAGTTTTTCAGGATAGAAACCTTTTTCTTTTAACTCCTTAATGGAGGCTTTTACAAAAGGCTTATCTTCCTGATATGTTACTCCAAACCATTTATCCTGTGACGAAAGGACTTTTACCGTTGCTTTTCCGGCTTTCAGCAGTTTATCTACCTCCGTCGGAATCAGACATTCTGCTTTTAACGGATTCTTCTCCACAGCTTCCTTAAAGAAGCTTTCCATGGCACCTTCAAATAAGGAAAATACACTGGGGTAAAATGCCCACATATTCATGGATACAAGACTATCCCCGGAAACCTCCGTATAGGTAGCTCCATCGTCCTCGGTAAATGCGGCACCATTTTCCGTCTTCACAATTTTAGTCCTCTCTACGATATCTGTCAAATATCCTTTTTCATCAGTTACACAGATTCCCCTTGCAACAGAACCTTTATCTGTCAGGGTATTTTTCAGTTCGTAGCCCACCATTGCATAGCCCGGTACGTCACCATCTTCATGACTGGTCAGATATTCATACAATGTGGTGTAGGCACTTCTTCCATAATAATCGTCTGCATTAATGACCGCAAAGGGTTCATTTACTACACCTTTACAGCATTGAAGTGCATGGGTGGTTCCCCATGGTTTTACACGTTCCGGGTGCATCTCAAAGCCTTCCGGCACATCCTTAATATCCTGAAATACATATTCCACTTCTATATGCCTGCTTACGGCATCCCCGATACAGCTTCTAAAATCTGCTTCATTTTCCTTCTTAATAATAAATACGACCTTGCCAAATCCCGCCTTTATGGCATCATAAATGGAAAAATCAATAATTTTATGCCCCATATCATCAATGGGGTCAATCTGCTTCAATCCGCCATAACGGCTTCCCATGCCTGCCGCCAGAATCACTAATGTAGGTTTTTTCATGTTCTTTTTTCCTCCCAATAATATAGGGCTGCGACATTAAGAAAATGGATTCTTGAAAGATGAACCTTAATGCCACAGCTCCCTTTTTTGTTTCAAAATCAGAAACCTTTCTCTACATAATGTAGTATACTATTTTTTCCCTGACTTTCCAACACTTTACTTAAAATCTGCCAATGAAAAAACAGAAATTATAAATGGAAACAAAATTTAGAAGTTTTTTAAACACATATAGTAAAATGGGATTTCCTCTTCCTTTATCTTAAAAAAGCTGTCGTGTGTTCCTATTCTCTGAAATCCAAATTTCTCATATAAATGAATGGCCGCGGTATTATCACTCCGAACCTGCAAATCGATGACTTCAAAGGAATTTTCCCTGGCATAGGCAATGATTTCACCTAACAGCCTGCTGCCGATTCCCTTATTCCAATATTCTTTTAAAACAGAAATTCCCATTTCTCCCCGATGCTTCATCCTCCGGGGCAAACGGTTCAGGTCAGCATCCGCAATAATCCTTCCATTATCTTTTGCCACAATCATGATACCGTCACAGGAGTTTTCCAGTTGTTTAATATAAGCGGCTTCTTCTTCCACCGTAAACGGCATTCCTTCTGCCCCAAATGTAAGATTATCTGTTTCAGAGCCTGCCTGTTTCAAAAATTCCAGAATTGCCGCCGCATCCGCCCCGGAGGCTTTTTCAATTACTATACTCATGTCAATTATCCTTTCTCAAACTTATCAGATTATCGTAAAAATCGTTTCTTTACCTTTTATTTCATTCAGAGGCATTTTGTTTCGTTTTAAAATAGTAATAAGAATATCCCACCGACACTATCGAAAGAAGAATTATGATGGCTGCAAAAACACAGATGGAAATCTGTTCCGGCAGGAAAGAACAACCCATCATAAGGATTCCTCCTGCCACCCATGCTTTTGCACAAAACCGGTGGGTAGCATTCCAGTTCTCCTCATTTTCCAATGTCCATTTTACCCGGATTCCAATCGTATGGTTCTGCTTGCATTTTGGCAGATAATTGCCGATTATGACAAAAAACAGCCCGCATAACAGATACTCAATCAGGTACGGCGTTCTTTCTTTTCCAAACGCGGCGGCATAAATCATACTGCTTACAAAGAGGGAAATAACAGGACAAATCCAAAGAACCAGATGAAATATCTTATTACTCTGATTCTTATTCTTCGGGTCTTTTAATGTACAAAAAATACAAAACCAGTGGATAAAAAAGAGAAATGCAGGCAGTGCAAAAACCGCCATGCCACGGCTGCTCCATCCGTCTGCCTTTCCATCCATTCCCCAGTGAGTTACCATTTGCTCCGGCAGCTTATTCCATGTAATAAGACCAAATACGATTGGCAAAAGTATTATAATTGATGAAATCCACAGTTTCTTCTTATTCTTTTTTATCATGCTCACTATCTCCTTTCAAATCTGTAATCCAAAGCATAATTTCTTCCAGCACCGAAGTATTCAGTTCATAAAAAATAAACTGCCCTTCCCTGGTATCTCTTACCAAATCCGCGTCTTTCAGCACTGATAAATGCCGGGATATGGATGCTGCCGTAACCGGAAAATGACCGGTAATTTCACCTGCCGACATTCTTCCATTTTTCAGCAGATTCAAAATCTCACGACGAATCGGATCCGCAAGAGCCTTTAATGTTTGCTGCAGTCCCACATCTTAACCTCCTTTTAACATTTAACCAAAATGTTAATTATAGGATACACTAAATGGGGGATGGGGTCAAGAGGGGTTTTTAATATTTCCCTTTGTATAATTTTTCTTGTAGTACTAATGAGGTGCTAATGATTAGTACCTCAAACTTCTTGACATTTTAAGAAATTACTTTACTTTCCATTCTCCTTTTCTGTTTGTTCCTATTCGCTCTAGTTTGCCATCATCTTTCAATTTCTTGATATAATACTTTACTTGATTCTCTGTAATCTCCAATTTTTTCACAATTTCTTTTGTAGTGGCATTAGGCCACTCTTTTAATAATTCCATTATCCTATTTTCCAAATTACTAAGTTCAATATCCTGCTTTTGTTCAGCATTGATTTTGTTTTGCTTACCTGATTGGTTGGTTTGGTTTGATTGGTTGGTTTGATTGGTTGGTTTTCTAAACATTGTAACCAAAAATCCATCACCCAGTTCTTCAAATAGCGGCTCTTGCAGACCATATTCTTTACACCTGTTAATAATTCTTGGAATTCCTGTTCCCCACGCCTCAACAATCCTCATATAATGAAAAGCTTCTGCAATAGCTTCATTTCTACAGGTAGATTTTCCTCTCTTTGCAGTTATAATATCAAGTCCACCATATA
>CAZDAT010000021.1:0-16558 GCA_964503695.1 uncultured Lachnospiraceae bacterium | reverse complement strand
TAACGGCACCACAGATGGCCGAGCTGGAGCCGGCAGATAAATGGATTTTATCCAAATTAAATAAGGTCATCAGCGAAGCTACCGAAAATATGGAACACTTTGAACTGGGAATTGCAGTCAGCAAGGTTCAGGACTTTATCTGGGATGAATTCTGTGACTGGTATATTGAAATGGTAAAGCCACGTCTGTATAACAGTGACGATGCAACCAGCCAGAACAGTGCATTATGGACTTTAAAGACCGTTTTGTTAAATGGATTAAAGCTATTACATCCGTATATGCCGTTTGTAACGGAAGAAATCTTCTGTACATTACAGTCAGAAGAAGAGTCCATTATGGTAAGCCAGTGGCCGGAAAGTACCAAAGAATGGAATTTTGCCAGGGAAGAAGCGGAAATTGAAATTATCAAGGAGGCTGTCCGCGGTATTCGTAACGTGCGTTCTGAAATGAATGTGCCCCCAAGCAAAAAAGCATTGGTTTATGTGGTAAGTGAAAAAGCGGATGTTTTAAAGGTCTTTGAAGAAAGCGGTTTATTCTTTGCTTCTTTGGCATATGCTTCCAATGTAAAGACACAGGAAGATAAAGCAGGCATTGCAGAGGATGCAGTATCTGTGGTGATTCCGGGTGCGGTATGCTATATGCCGTTTGCGGAACTGGTAGACATCAAAAAGGAAATCGAACGTCTGGAAAAGGAAGAAAAACGTCTGCAGGGTGAGCTCAAAAGGGTCAATGGAATGTTAAATAATGAAAAATTCATTTCCAAGGCTCCGGCAGCCAAGATTGAGGAAGAAAAGGCGAAACTGGAAAAATACCAGCAGATGATGACGCAGGTAAAAGAAAGACTTGAACAATTAAGATAAAAAACTGTACGAAAAGTTTTATAAGAGAAGGGCAGCATTATGTACCAGAACAAAATGCTGTCCTTTCAAGTTTTTGCAGGTAATTGCAAAACTCATAAATTAAAGAAGGGTTTAGTGTTCCATTTTAATAATTGTAACCAAAGCACGCTTTCGCTGCCGACAGTTGACAGCGGTACGTAAGTGCCCAAAAAACAGGCACTAAGTACCGGTCACTGCCGAAGCACTTTTGTTACAATTATTAAAATTACACAAAGATAAATCTACAGGTATGAGTTTTGTAATGACCTGTTGTTAAACAGGGGGATTACAAATATGGAAACTTGTGATTATAAGGAAATAGAACAAAGGATTTTAAATCTGCCAAAATTTCATAAGGAGAGTAAGTTTGAGACGACAAAACAGGTGTATCGGTTTTTGGGAAAGCCTGGGAAAAATACCCCTATAGTTCATGTTGCAGGAACTAATGGTAAGGGTTCGGTGTGTGCCTATATGAATGAGGTTCTCATGAAGGCCGGATATAAAACAGGGATGTTTACTTCTCCCCATTTAGTTTCCGTTCGGGAGAGGATACGGTGTAATCATGAGCTTATCCCGGAAGAGGATTTTTGCCGGATGTATCAAAAGGTGCAGGAAAATTTAAGAAAATTCTGCCGGGAAAATCAGTATGTGCCAGTGTTTTATGAGGTTCTTTTTTTTATGGCGATGCTGTATTTTGAAGAACGAAAAGTGGATGTGATTATTCTGGAAACCGGGCTTGGGGGCAGACTGGATGCAACCAATGTAATAGATGCCTGCAGGGTGGCGGTAATTACAGAAATTGGAATGGACCATATGGAATATCTGGGCTATACTTTGGAAGACATCGCAAGGGAAAAAGCAGGGATTATCAAGGCGAACAGTCCTGTTGTTTATAGCCGGAACCGACAGGAAACGGCAGGGGTTATAGAGCAAAAAGCGAAGGATTTGGGCGTATTGTGCACAAGTGTGGAAAAACCTGAAAAACAGGAGGTCAGATTTGTAGATAAAAAGATTGATTTTTCTTTCTTTTCTCGTTATTATGGTTATATTCCGATTCGGTTAAACACCTGTGCGGTGTATCAGGTGGAGAATGCAAATCTGGCACTTACTGCATTAGAAGAAATGAAGCTTGGGATTTCAAAAGAGCATATGCAGGAGGGAATTGCAGAGTGCAGGTGGAACGGCAGAATGGAAGAGTTGGAAGCAGGAGTCTATATTGACGGGGCACATAACGAAGACGGAATGGATGCTTTTCTGCTTTCCGTAAAAAATGACGGATGTAAGGGAAAACGGTGGCTGCTTTTTGCGGCAGCAGCAGATAAAAGATACCGGGTGATGGCAGAAAAGCTGATAAATGCAGGGCTTTTTGATTATTTTTATGCCTCTCCCTTTAAGAATAGCCGAAGTGTTTCCCTGCAGGAATATAAAACCATATTTGAAGAAAAAAAAGTTAAGGTGAACATTTTGGAGGATGCCTGTGAGGGTTTGCAGGAAATGATAAACCAGAGAGATGAAAAGGATTATATATATGCAGTGGGTTCTTTGTATCTTGTCGGGGAACTAAAAGAAAAAACGGATAGGAAGAAACACCAAAGGAGCGGGGAAAAGTTATAATTCATGTGCATGGCAGAAAATGGAGGAAAGAATGCTTAATTTTGAAGAAGAATTGAAAAAATTTCATCCAAGTCTTGAAGTAGAAGATGCTGAGGATGCTTTATATAGAAAAAATCTGACGGATATTGCAGATTTAGTTGTGGAGATTGTGAAAGAAGAAAAAGAAGAAGAGAAAGAATAAGGGAGTGCGGTTATGATATGTTACCATTGTGGCTGCAATTTGACAGAACACGATTTCTGTACCAATTGCGGAGTGGATGTACGCAGCTACAAAGTTGTCGTTTCGGCCTCTAATATCTTTTATAACGAGGGCCTGGAAAAGGCGAAGGTCCGGGATTTATCCGGAGCCATCATAAGCTTGCGTCAGTGTTTAAAATTAAATAAAAATCATGTAGATGCCCGTAATTTATTGGGACTTGTATATTTTGAAACCGGGGAAGCCGTACAGGCCATGAATGAATGGGTCATCAGCAAGAATCTTCGGGCAAAGAAGAATATTGCCGACGAATACCTGAAACTGATTCAGAATAATCCGGGCAAGCTGGATGCTTTAAATTCTGCCATAAAAAAATACAATCAGGCATTGAATTACTGTCATCAGAACAGTCAGGACATGGCAGTCATCCAGTTGAAAAAGGTGCTTTCCATGAATCCTAAATATGTGCAGGCACATCAGCTTCTGGCACTTTTGTATTTGCAGCATGAAGAGTATGAGAAAGCGGTCAAAGAGCTGGAAAAAGTATTGAAGATAGATACTAATAACACCATGGCACTCAGATATTTAAAGGAAATCGGCCGTGGACCGGAGGAAAGTGATAAGGGGTTAAAGGGCGGTAACAAACGGAAGGCTGTTGCAAACAAAAATAAAATGGTAAGTGATGATTCTTACCAGTATCAAAGCGGCAATGAAACCATTATCCAGCCCATGAATTATTCTGAAAAAAAGAGTATGCAGTCCCTCTGGAATCTGGTAATCGGTATGGTGGTAGGCTTTGCGGTAGTCTGGTTTCTGGTGCTTCCGGCAAAAATTCAGACGGAAAAAGCAGGGGTCAGTGACGAGCTTCGCCAGGTCAGTGAGCAGCTGGATGTAAAAACAGCAACCATCAACGAGCTGGAAAGCAAGGTAAAAATACTGGAAGACGAAAACTTAAATTTACAGGGACAGCTGGAGGGCTTTGTAGGAAATGGCGGAACCATGGAGGATATCAACCATCTTTTACAGGCCGCAAGAGTGTATATAGAAGCTCCGAAGGAAACGGTGAAGGTGGGAGAATATTTAGAAAAAATCAATCCCGATTCAGTTACCGAGGAATCCTCAGAATCCTTTACCTCTCTGTATGCCCTGCTTTTAAAAGAAGTAGGCAGTGATATCGGAGATAAATATTATGAACAGGGAATGAAGGAATATCAGAATGGGAATTTTGAAGAAGCTGTTAAGAATTTAACCAGGGCAGTTACTTATGATGCTGAAAACCAGGATGCGTATTTTAATCTGGCAAATTCTTACCGGAAGCTGGAAAAGACGCAGGAGGCTGTCGGATGGTATGAAAAAATTATTGAACTGTTTCCATCCACAACGGTTGCCAACCGTGCCCAGTCTTATCTGAATGAATTAACGCAGGAATAAAGAAAAAAATGTTTACGAAAGAGAGTTGGAGAATATCCGGCTCTCTTTTTTTACGCGTACAGCGGGAAGGAGGAACAAAATGACGGAAGGACAATTTAAGGTAATTGATGATTATTTGTGCATAAAAATGCCCAAAGAAATTGACCATCACAATGCAGAGCTTTTAAGTAAAAAAGTGGATGGCTTTATTTATGCAAAAAAGGTAAACCATATCGTGTTTGATTTTATTGACACAGAATTTATGGACAGCTCCGGAATCGGGATTATTGCAGGAAGATATAAGAAGATACAGTATCTTGGCGGAAAAGTCTATATCCTGAATGCCGGGCAGCAGGTAAAACGAATCCTGACACTGTCGGGGATTCAAAAATATGTCATATTTATGAAGCAGTAATCTGACAAAACCAGACAGACAATAAATGGAAAATAAGGATTTCCGGAAGGCTTGATAAGGAAATGCACTGTGAAAAAAGAAAATGAAGGAGAAAAAATATGCAGATAAATATCAGAAAAAAAACAGACAACAGGATGCAGCTTTCTTTTGCGGCAATTTCAGAGAATGAACAGTTGGCAAGAATTGCGGTGGCATCTTTTATTACTCCCTTAAATCCTACACTGGAGGAAATGGCAGATGTTAAAACGGCAATTTCTGAAGCCGTAACCAATGCCATCATCCATGGCTATGAGGAAAAGCCGGGAACGGTATACATAAGGTGCAGGCTTCATCATGATTTACTGGAAGTGGAAATTGAAGATAAGGGAAAAGGAATTGAAGATATTGACAAGGCAATGGAACCCATGTTTACCACAAAGCCCGAAAAAGAACGTTCCGGCATGGGATTTTCCTTTATGGAGGCATTTATGGATGAACTGGAAGTAAGCTCCATTTTAGGGGAGGGCACGACGATTTTCATGAAGAAAAAATTAGGAACCACATCCTGGCTGGAAGAATAGACCGGGAGGGCTTTTATGGACGAAACGACGGTACTGATGGAACAATTACGAAACGGTGATAAAGAGGCAAGAAAGGTACTGATAGAGAAAAATCTGGGTCTGGTTCATCATATTGTAAAACGTTTTCTGGGAAGAGGGGTGGAGGCGGAGGATTTATTTCAAATCGGTACTATCGGTTTAATGAAAGCGATTGATAAGTTTGACCTTTCCTTTCAGGTTAAATTTTCTACCTATGCCGTACCCTTAATCAGCGGAGAAATCAAGCGGTTTTTACGAGATGACGGAATGGTGAAGGTCAGCAGGAGCTTAAAGGAAAACGGCTGGAAAATTAACCGTGTCATAGAACAGAAAAAAAGGGAATGCGGAAATGATATCACCATACAGGAGCTGGTGGAAGAAACCGGACTTACGCAGGAAGAAATCGTCATGGCAATGGAAGCGAACATTCATGTGGAATCCATCTATAAATCCATCTATCAGTCGGATGGAAGTGAGATTTATCTGGTGGACCAGGTGGTGGCGGGAAAAGCAGGCGGCATCGGTGTAGAAGCCGGAAATGGAAGAGATAAAAAGGTGACCTTTTCCGGGACTACGGAGGATGTTGAAAAAGAAGAGGTCTTAAACCATATGCTTTTGGAACAATTATTGAAAAATCTGGAAGATTCTGAAAGAAATCTGATAAAAATGCGATATTTTGAGAATATGACACAGGTACAGGTGGCAAGAATATTAGGGATAAGTCAGGTGCAGGTATCCAGAACGGAAAAGAAAATCCTGATGGGGATGCGTAAAAGCCTGGAATAAAGAAAGAGGAAAGAGAGCATATGGCTGACAAAACAATTTATGTAAAGATGGATGCAAGGATAAAGCTTCGTGCCGATGTAATACGGATTGGAGATTTGGGAAAGATTTATTGTGAAGAAGAAACAGTGGCAAACAAAATAAAAACCATTTCCATTCACAGATTCCAGAAATCAGACAATGCAAGATGTGTCATAGGAGTCCTAAAAGTAATTGAGCTGATACATCAGGAATATCCGGGATATCAGGTGGATATTGTAGGACAGACGGAAACCATAGCAGAACAGATAACGGGAAAATCCAAACCGGCATGGGCGGAGTACTTAAAGATTGCCTTTGTATCTGCCTTATGTTTTTTTGGAACCATGTATACCATTATGTCGTATCATAATGAGATTAATCTGGTGGATATGTTTGATGATGTCTATATGATGGTAACGGGACTGCAAAGCGACGGCTTTACGGCACTGGAAGTGTCTTATTCCCTGGGGCTGTCTTTAGGAATCATCCTGTTTTATAATCATATCGGAAAACGAAAGCTCACACCGGATCCGTCTCCGGTAGAAGTGGAAATGAGAACCTATGAGGATGATGTAAATACTTCCCTTGTGGAAATGGCAAACAGAGAGGAGAAAACCATAGATGTTTAAGTATTGGCTCACGGTATTTGCTTTTTTAGGGTTTGGGATTCTTTCCTCCGGCGGTGTCTTTACGGTCTTTGTTACGGTAGGTCTGGTACCAAGATTTGCCAGCAAAACCTATACCGGGCACAAGATTACACTGTATGAAAACTGTATCGTGGCAGGGGCAGTTATCGGATGCATTCTGTCGGTGTATTCGGAGTGGTTTACAAAAGTACTGGGAGGCAGGGCAATCATGACGGTAGATGACTGGGAAATATGGGGCAGTCTGATTCTTTCCATATTTGGAATCTTTGCAGGGATGTTTGTAGGCTGTTTTGCCATTGCCATTGCAGAAATGTTAGATACGATTCCTATCTTTACAAGAAGAGTCCGGTTGGGAAAAGGCATCGGCATTGTGATGCTGTTTCTTGCTTTGGGAAAAACAGTAGGGGCACTGATTTATTTTTATCAGAGGTTTGGATATTAGGTGGTAAAAATGCAGGAAAACTTGCGAGAAGTGTCGAATTTGGAAAATATGAAAGTAAACCTGCAAAAATATATAAAAGGTTTATTGTATAAGGAATGAAATCCTATAAAAAAACAAATACTATTAAGGTACCAGGATAAGCTGTTTTTAGGAAGGAGAATAAGTGATGCAGGAAAATTTGGTAGAAGAATTTGTGGAAGAGGAGCAGAAAAAGAATTATCAGGATTATGTCAAACAGGTAACTCCTACACACAATCTGGCAAAGCAGATGTTTAACGCGTTTCTCTGCGGTGGAATCATCTGCACCGTGGGACAGGTTATTTTAAGCTACTGCAAAGATACACTGGGGATGGAACCGGATATGGCAGGCAGCTGGTGCTCCCTGATATTGATTTTATGCTCCATTGTTTTGACCGCATTTCACCAATATGTGAAAATCGTAAAATGGGGCGGTGCAGGAGCACTGGTTCCCATTACAGGCTTTGCCAATTCGGTAGCTTCCACTGCCATTGAATTTAAAAAAGAAGGACAGGTTTTCGGGGTTGGTTCCAAGATATTTACCATTGCAGGACCGGTCATTTTGTTTGGAATTTTTACAAGCTGGGTGCTTGGAATTATTTACTGGATAGGGAAATGTGCGGGAGTGGTGTAAACTGCTCCTTTTTCGGAGAAAAGTAATTGAGAGAAAGGCATTGTCTTGATATAATTGAGACAGAGGCAATCTTGAAAAAATAGCAACAGTAAAAAATTGTGTTGGAGGAAACGAAAACATTGAAACACTATACATACATTTTAAGATGCAGTGACAATACTTACTATACCGGATATACCAATCATCTGGAAAAAAGAATACAGGCTCATAATGCAGGGAAAGGTGCCAGGTATACGAAAGGCCGCCTGCCCGTACAACTGGTTTATTATGAAGAGTATGAGGATAAATCGGCTGCCATGCGGCGGGAATGGGAAATCAAACAGCTTTCCAGGGCAGAAAAGGAAAAAATGATAAAGCAGATGGGGCTGTCGCATTAAGGTTTCACTATTTTTACTTAAAATCTGCCGGATATCCTTGCAAATTGCAGGATTCAACGATATGATATCATTAGAATGTACAGAAGACACTTTTAGAAAGGAAACAGTTGCATGAATTATTTACAAAAATTATATATTAATTCTGTTGTGGATATTTATTCAGATATTTTGTCCGTAGACCTTGAGACCGGAAGCTGTAATTATATTTATACTGAAAATAAATTGCTGGAAGAAATCAGACTGCCCCAGAGCTGGGAAGAGGCGAAGCATTTGATTCTGGAAAGCATCGTACCTGAAGAGCATGAGTATATTCTGGAAAAGTGGGAATCAAATATGACCCTGGATGCAGAGACCGATACCTCTTTTTCCATTGAATATCATTCTGTGGCAAAAGAAGAAGGCAAAAAAGCCGCACTCTGGAAAATGAACATCATGATTGTGGATGATGACGGAAGAAAATGTGCCCATATTTTTTTAAGGGACAGAAGCATTGACATTAAGGGGCGGTTCAGAATTACGGAGCTCAGGGATAAAGACCCTCTGACAAAGGTCTATAACCGTTTTAAACTGGAAGAACTAAGCCACAGTGAATATCAGAATATGGATACCTGCGGAGTATTGTTTTTTAACGTGAATGATTTCCAGGATTTTCTGGATTCCTATGGAATAGAAGAAAAGGAATCCATCCTCTGTACACTGGCAGACGGTGTGAAAACCCTGGAAAATGAAGATGTGCTTGCTTTCAGGTATGACAGGAACCAGTTCCTGATTGTGGCAAAGAACTGCAGTAAAGACCAGTTTAAGGATGTGATTCGAAACTGGATGGAAAGCTGGGGAGAAATCGCAGATAAGAAAACCCTGTCCTTTACCGTTTCTTTGGGAAATGCATGGGATTGTGCCCCCATTGAACTGGAAGAACTGATTTGCAGGGCACAGGAACATATGTACCGCAACCGCCGCCAGATTCGAAAAGGTCTTCCCATGGATTACTACTTACAGGAAGAAAAGTCCACAAGCTACGGACTTTATAACGAAGAGCAGTTTGAAAAAAATGCCACATATAAATTAAATTATGAGGAAAGGGAATACTGTATCGTTGCCATCGGCATTGAACATTTCAAGCTTTATAACCGGTGGTGGGGACAGAAATCAGGAGAACTTTTCCTGGCAGAGATTGCAGTCCGCTTAAAATACTATGAAAAGCTGTATGATGGAATTGCAGCCTATATTGGCGAAGAAGCCTTTGCCATTATGATTCCCATGGAGGAAAAAACCATCCAGCTTATGGAACGGGATTTGAGAAAGATTTCTTCAAGGAAAACCAGAAATGTGGGATTTCTGCCTGCCTTTGGTGTTTATAAGATTCCCAAAGGGGCACAAAGTGCGGTAGGCATGTACGACATGGCACTGGAAGCACAGAAGCACGTAATCGGAAACTTTGACAACCGTATCTGTTATTATGAGGAAAAGATGACGGAAGCGGTGGAAAATGAATTAAGTATTTTAAATGAATCCAAGATTGCACTGGACAGAAAGCAGTTCTATCTGGCGGTGCAGCCAAAATGCAGAATCGACACAGGTAAGATTGTCAGTGCCGAAGCACTGGTACGCTGGAAGCATCCCGAAAAGGGCATGATTATGCCGGGAGCATTTATTCCGGTGCTGGAAAAGAATGGTTTTATCAGTGATGTGGATTTATTTGTCTGGGAAGAAGCCTGCAGGTATATCCGCAAATGGATGGATGAGGGGATTAAACCGGTTCCCATTTCCATCAATGTGTCCCGGGTGGATATGCTTTCCATGGATGTGGTAAAAGAACTGAATAATTTAGTGGAAAAATACAGAATTGAAAAGAAATACCTGAAGGTAGAGATTACGGAAAGTGCCTATGTAGACAATGCAAATAAGATTCTGAAAATTTTGAAAAAGCTGGAAGAGGCAGGCTTTACCCTGTTAATGGATGATTTCGGAAGCGGATATTCTTCCTTAAATATGTTAAAGGATGCCATTGTGGATATCTTAAAAATCGACATGAAGTTTTTGAAGCTGAATGAAGAGGATGCACAAAAGGGTCTGACCATTTTAAAATCCATTATTGATATGTCAAATGAAATGAACCTGCCTATTGTTGTGGAAGGGGTAGAAACCAAGGAACAGGTAGATTTCTTAATGAAAATGGAAGTAAGATACGCACAGGGCTACTATTTCTACCGACCCATGCATATTGATGATTTTGAAGAACTGATTAAAGAAGAAGAAAACGTAGATTACAGAGGTATTTATTCCAAGAAACATGATACATTTCGTTTAAACAGAGTTGTGGAGGATATGATGGAATTAAATAAGATGGATACATACAGTAAACACGTAGATTTATCAAAAACACCGGGAGGCTTCATTACCTACCGGGCAGACGAAACACAGGAATTACTCTCGATAGATAAATCCGTTGCCAATATCTTCGGATGTGCTTCTGTGGAAGAATTCAGGGAATACGTTGGCAATTCCTTTATCGGCATGGTACATCCTGATGACAGGGAAAGAATTGAAAAAGAAATCTGGGAGCAGATAAACAGCTCCGAATGGAAGATGGATTATATTAAATACCGTATTGTCCGCAAGGATGGAACCATCGGATATATTAATGATTTCGGACATCTGGAAGAGGGAAGTGAAGAAGAGGAACAGACCTTCCGGGTATTCCTGCTGGATGTAACGGAACAAATCTAAAATCGGAGGAAAGATGAGAAAAAAGATAATAAGTATAGCGATAGTGCTTGTCCTTACTGTGGCTCTGACCGCCTGCGGAAAGAAGGAAGACGGTGAAGGAAAGACTCAGAAAGAGACCATGGTAACAGAAAATCCCGGTGAATTAAACATCGAGGGTGCTTCTTACCTTGTGCTGTCTGATGAAGAAATTACACTGGATGGGAAAAACCTCACGACCCGTAAAGAGGATGCCGTTTATGCAGATAAAGACATTGTGTATTACGAAGAAGGCAGGGATTTTACCTACGGGGCAGGAAGTAAAGAAGACGAACATTCGGCAAAAGAGGCAGCGGCACACACCGTTGTCCACATCACAAAGCCCGGTACCTATGTAGTAAGCGGTACATTAGCCGCAGGACAGATTGCGGTAGATTTGGGTGAAGATGCAAAGGATGATGCGGATGCGGTAGTCACACTGGTCTTAAATAATGTGGATATTACCTGTAGTGTGGCACCGGGCATTATTTTTTACAATGTATATGAATGCTCTTCGGATGAGGAAGAAGAAGCTTCTATGCAGGCAGATACCTCGGCAGCAGGAGCCAATGTGCTTATTGCCGATGGTTCGGTAAATACCGTAAGAGGTTCTTACGTTGCAAAAATCTATAAATCCGTGGAACTAAATGATGATGGAACTGAGATTACCGACAGTAAAAAGCTTCATAAATACGATGGGGCATTCTACTCCAAAATGAGTATGAATATAAATGGCGGAGAAGCCGGAGACGGAGTGCTTAACATTTACGCGGAAAATGAAGGTCTGGATTCAGAACTTCATCTCACCATCAATGGGGGAAATATCAACATTGTAGCCGGAAATGACGGTATCAATACCAATGAGGATAATGTCTCTGTTACTACCATTAACGGTGGTTGCTTAAACATTAAGGTAGATGGTGCCACAGGTGAGGGAGACGGAATTGATTCCAACGGCTGGATTGTGATAAATGGAGGAATGGTAAATTCTGCCGCCTGCTCGGACAGTATGGATGCAGGCATTGATTCCGACAGAGGAATCTATATCAATGGCGGTACGGTGACAGCAAGCGGAAATATGTATGATACGGTAGAAGAAGGAAACCAGAATTACGTCGTATTTGCTTTTATGGAAAAAGTGGAAGCGGGAACCAAAGTTATCTTAAAAAAAGGAGAGGAAGATTCCTTATTTAATATTACCATGCCAAACGATTATACTTATCTGGTGATTTCGAACCCTCAGTTGGAAGAAGGAACCTATACCCTCTGGGTAGGAGATAAACAGATGCGTGTGGCAGAAGCAGAGACAGGATTTGGAGGTCCGGGTATGGGAAAACCGGATGGAGAACCGCCCCGGATGCCGGAAGGAATGGAAGAAGAAATACCTGAAATGCCGGAAAGACCGGAGGAACAGGAAGGAAACGAGCCACCCCGAATGCCGGAGGGAAGGGAAGAAGAAATACCTGAAATGCCGGGGAAACAGGATGGAAATAAGCTGCCCCAAAGACCGGAAGGGCAAAATGGAGAGCTGCCGGAAGATATGCAGCATAAAGCCCCGGGTTTTATGCAGGTGGATATGGAAAATGCCGTT
The DNA here is from genome assembly GCA_964503695.1 of uncultured Lachnospiraceae bacterium. Taxonomy (GTDB): domain Bacteria; phylum Bacillota; class Clostridia; order Lachnospirales; family Lachnospiraceae; genus SFDP01. The sequence continues at coordinate 4,209 of CAZDAT010000021.1, read as the reverse complement.
ACCCGGTTTACCATAAAAAACGGCGGCAATATGTACATGGCGGCAGAATAGTAAAAGAGGAGAAAAACGAATGAAAAAAGGCATTTTTATTGCATTTGAAGGAATAGACGGAAGCGGAAAAAGTACACAGATTCAGATGCTTGCCGAGAGACTTCGTGGGGAAAATCTCCGGTGTTATCAGACCTGTGAACCCTCCACTGGTCCCATAGGCTCTCTGACAAGACAGATTCTGACCGGAAGAATCAAAACAGACAACCGCGTGATTGCAGCCATGTTTGCAGCCGACAGATTGGACCATCTGTTAAATGAGGTTGACGGAATTGCCAGAAAAGTGGAGGATGGCATCTGCGTGATTACCGACCGGTATTATTTTTCCTCCTATGCTTATCACAGTGTAGACGTGCCCATGGACTGGGTTATTAAGACCAACGAAGAAAGTGCCAAGGTACTGCGGCCGGATATTACCATTTTTCTGGACATTGATGCAGATACGGCAATGGAGAGGATAACAAAGAACCGTTTTCATACGGAACTGTTTGAAAAAAAATCCCGACTGGAAAAGGTTCGAAACAATTATTTTAAAGCCTTTGAATTATTAAAAGAAGAAGAAAAGGTACTGATTGTCGATGGCACCAAATCTGTAGAAGAGATTTCCGACAAAATCTGGGAAAAAGTGAAAGAACATTGCGGGATATAAAATGGAACGGATAAGTATCACGTATAATCCGGGGAAAAAAGCACACACTACCTAAAAAAGGAAGAAATAATTCTTCAGATGGAGGTACGGTGTGAGTAAAGAAAATCAGAACAAACAGGATTCACAGATATCAGGACAAAAAGATTTTTTGTCAGATTCAAGCACTCAGATAAAAAATCAGAAGAAGAAAGACAATGGTATGAGTGGATGCTGTATGATAGGAAAGCAGAGTATTGAATTTAAAAAGCCGGTGCGGATTCAATGCTCTGCTTCTGTTGTTGGGAAAAAAGAAGGACAGGGACCCTTGGGAAACCTGTTTGACAAAATCAGCATGGATGATATGTTCGGGGCAGGAAGCTGGGAAGAGGCGGAAAGTGAACTGCAAAAGGAAACGGTACAGCTTTGTCTGAAAAAAAATAATGGAAAGATAGAAGATATCCGCTACCTGTTTGCTGGTGATTTGCTGGGGCAGTGTATTGCCTCCAGTTTTGGACTGGCACAGTTTGAGACACCCCTGTTTGGCCTGTATGGAGCCTGTTCCACCAGTGCCCTGTCTCTGATGCTTGGAGCAATTACCATTGCCGCAGGGGCAGCAGATAAGGTCATGTGTGTAACCTCCAGCCATTTTGCCAGTGCGGAAAAAGAGTTTCGTTATCCCCTGGAATACGGCAATCAGAGACCCCTTTCCGCTTCCTGGACAGTGATTGGAAGCGGTGCTTTTCTTTTGTCCTCGGAAAAAAGCAGCCGGGACAGGGCAATGATTTGTGGCGTGACACCGGGAAAAATCGTGGATTTCGGATTAAAGGACTCCATGAACATGGGAGCCTGTATGGCTCCGGCGGCAGCCGATGTTATCTATAATCATTTGCAGGATTTTGGAAGAGAGCCGGAAGAGTACGACCATATTGTTACAGGGGATTTGGGCTATGTGGGAAAGCAGGCACTGCTTGATTTGCTGAAAGAACGAGGCGTGGATATTTCCAGACAGCATATGGACTGCGGAATTGAAATTTTTGATAAAGAAACCCAGGATACCCATGCAGGAGGAAGCGGATGCGGCTGTGCCGCCAGTGTACTCTCTGCCTACCTTCTAAAACAACTGGAGGATAAGAAGTGGAAGAGGATTCTATTTGTGCCTACCGGGGCACTGCTTAGTAAGGTAAGCTTTAATGAAGGAAATACCGTACCGGGCATTGCCCATGGGGTCGTACTGGAAAGTGTGGGATAAAAAATATAGATTATCAGTATAAAAAGAAAATCCATCATCTGCAATATGGGAGATAATCGAGAAGATATTGCCGGATTTCGAACTGATATAATTTTATTTTGGAAAAATTAGTTTTAAACAGGTAAAATTTGAAAACAGCATCAGCGAAAAAACAGATTCACTTTTTCACTGATGCTATTTTTTATTGTTTGTAAAAATTATAACAGAGCCAGTTTTTCTTGAAACTGTTCTATGGAAGTTGACTTAGAAGCAAGAAGTAACATTTCTTTTAAAACAGCAGTATCAGTTTCTGCCATAATCCGTTCGTGCATATCCGGTGGAAGTTCCCCTAAATTTTTGAGTATTTCTAATATGGCAAGCTTTTTACCATGTTCAATTCCATCATCCACTCCGTTCTGGTATTCGGCTTCCCGAAACATTTTCCATTCTTTTTCTGCATCAAATTCAAATATACTCACGGCAATTGCCTCCGCCCGGTTTTTTATTAAAAAGTCTTTCAGAATGCCTTCATTAATGCATTCCGTGACCGCTTTTAAAAAAATATAGAATTGACAAGCAAAGAAAATCTAAAGATATGTTTTAAGATGGACAAAGCCAGAAAAAGAAATAAGTCTGTAGAAATTCATTTGCTTAACATTAAAATAACACATATGGATTGAAAAAACAACAAGTTTTAGCGAAAAAAATATTTTATTATCGAAAAAACAAATAAAAAATCTGCTTGAGAGAAAATAATTATCAAAATTGGTTTACATAATTTTTCTTCAAAAATGCAAAAAGTTGAAAAAATTTTCAAACAATTTTGTAAGCCTTGTATTTAAAGGCTTTGCGGGGGGTAGCAAAAAATGAAAAAAAGAAAAATGTAACTCACTGTACATTGAGTTACATTTTCCTTTACAATGGTTATATCGGCACAAAATAAAAATACTTTATAGCCAATTTAATAAAAAATAAAAACTAATATTAGCTCAATAAATTACTCTAATATGATAATATTCTTACAAATACGTAATTGTGAGAAAATAGACGTATTTAAAACAAAAAACGATACAAGAAATAATAAAAAAGTACTGTTTTTTGAAAGATTTATTTTCGAAACAGTGCTCTTTTTTTGTCAAAATGTAACTCAATGTACAGTGAGTTACATTTTTCGGAAGAAATCATAAGGAAATGCAGGAAATTCAAGGAGGAAACGGCATGCTTTGTATGTCAGTGAAAAATGAAGAGTATCTGATGATAGGCGATGACATCAAAATCGTGTTTTTAGGGTGTGGTGGAGGACAGTCCAAAATCATGATAGAAGCCCCGAAAAACGTGAATATCGTAAGAGGCAGGGCAATCGAAAAACGCATACAGGATCCGGAGCTTTTGGCGAAGATACCAAAGTATCATTCAGCAGGCAAAAAAAATGAGAGAATCAAGAAAAAATCTCCGGTGGTAGTTGTGACTAACAAAAATGCGTAAATGTGGTAAAAAACCGAAATCCTAGGCAAGGTTTTTACATATAGCCGATAAAAAACGGCAAAAACCAGGCTTGGTTTTTAAGAAAAACGCGTTTCTTAAAGAAAAAGTCTGACAATTAGAAAAACGGGTCTTTCTCTCGTTTTTTTTAAGGGAAAAAAGATGAAAAATTATGTAAACCAAATTGCAGATTTAAAAACCGGAAGAGCAATGAAAATAATTATCACAGAAACGATAATATAGACGCTGGAATGACATGAAAATATCTGCCTGGCGACAAAAAACTTTCGGATAAATCAAATTAGCTATAAAAGCCTCAGTTACAACATCTGCAATGGCTGATTAAAAAGTCTTTTTTCGAAAATCACGTGTGCTTCGAGCACATACTTGCAAGAGTGCTGGAAGGGCACTGCAAAAGCATTACAAAGCAAAAAAAGGCAGTTATCGGAGCAACCTTGTATTTATGAATTGATAAATATAAGAACCCCGGGAAAACCGGAGAATGCAATATGTAATGTGAAAAACAATACAGGGCATGGATGCACCTGTAAACAACAAATTAATAATTTTTTTTAACAACACATGGAGGTAAAATTATGGTAGTACAACACAATTTACAGGCAATGAACGCCAACAGAATGTTAAACGTTAACACAAGCTCTCAGGCAAAATCCACAGAGAAGTTATCTTCCGGATATAAAATCAACCGTGCAGCAGATGATGCAGCAGGATTATCTATTTCTGAAAAAATGAGAAAACAGATTCGTGGACTTACCCAGGCTTCCTTAAACGCACAGGATGGTATTTCTGCAGTGCAGACAGC
>CAZDAT010000020.1:0-17082 GCA_964503695.1 uncultured Lachnospiraceae bacterium | reverse complement strand
GGGCATCGCAAGTTTCCGCAGCGCAACCACTAAATATAATATACCATTGAAGATAAATGCTGTCAAATGGATTTTTAGTGGTATTGATAGTTTATGTGTTTTTATTTGTAGTTATTCTGTATATACAAAAAATCTATAAATTAACATTTTAGAAACATTTCAAAAATATTTTAAAAACATTACTGGCTTACAATACATTCATAACACAGGACAAAAACAATTATTTGTCTGAATTTACATAATAAAAGAAAAGAGGAAGAAAAAAATGAACAAAAATGACCAGGAATTTCTTGTACAAAAAATCCGTACCCAGTATACTGAAAAGGAACATACAAAACTGGATGCCCTAAAAGAGCTGGATGCAAAGGTAAAACGACCGGCAATTATATTTGCTTATGTATTTGGCATTTTAGGTGCCCTGGTGATGGGAAGCGGTATGAGTCTTACCATGACGGATATTGGAGCGGTGTTTGGCATGGACAATACCATGACCATGGGAATTGTAATCGGCGTAATCGGTATGCTTATGGCAGTTATCAATTACCCCATATATAAGAGCATTCTTTCCTCACGCCAGAAGAAGTATGCAGGACAGATTATGGAACTTAGTGATAAAATTATGGGAGTGTAATAGAACAAAGAGAAGGTCAGGAGGAAATATGTTTAAAATCTTAGTAGTGGAAGATGATAAAGAACTGAATAAAACAGTATGCTCCTTTTTGAACCATAGCGGATATGAAGCGGTGGGATGCTTAGATGCATCTGCCGCTTATGATGCGTTAGAGGAAAGCATATTTGATTTGATTGTATCGGATATTATGATGCCGGGAATTGACGGATTTGAATTTGCAGGTAATGTTCGGGAACTGAATGAGAATATCCCGATTCTGTTTATGACGGCAAGGGATGATATTGCATCCAAGCAAAAAGGATTTCGTATCGGCGTCGATGATTATATGGTAAAACCCATAGATTTGGATGAACTTTTTTTACGGATAGGGGCACTGCTTAGAAGAGCTAAAATAGCCGCCAGCAGGAAACTGGAAATCGGAAGCTTTGTCATGGATGCGGATGAGCATACCGCATATCTGGGAGACGAGGAAATCATGCTGACCAACCGGGAATTCAGTATTCTTTATAAATTGTTGTCGTACCCGAAGAAAACCTTTACCAGAACACAGCTTATGGATGAGTTCTGGGATGCGGATACGCAGACTGCCCCAAGAGCAGTAGACGTGTATATGACAAAGCTTCGGAACAAGCTTTCCAATTGCAGTGATTTTCAGATTGTGACCGTTCATGGTCTGGGCTATAAGGCGGTGCTAAAATGAAAAGGGAAAACCTGTGGCACCGGATTTTAAGGGGAGTCTACCATTATCTGCTTTTCTTTCTTCTGGTGGCATTTTTAGTCAGCTGTTCCATGGTTTTATTTGTAACGGTATTGTCAGAAAATCTGGATTTGGTATTGACACAGGAGAATATGAATGCGGCGGCGAAGCTGACCCTGGGAAACGTATTCTTTTTAAGTGCATTATTTACCCTGATTGATGCTTTTCGGAGAAGATACACCACCAGAAAGGTTACAGAGCATATCGTACAGGCAGCCGGAAAAATGATACAGGGAGATTTTCAGGTACGGATTGACCATATGAACCGCTTAAGTGTCGATGAAAAATATAATGAAATCATTGACTGCTTTAACCTGCTGGCAGAGGAACTGGCAGGAGTGGAAACCCTCAGAACGGACTTTATTGCCAATGTGTCCCATGAAATGAAAACCCCCCTTGCGGTGATACAAAATTATGGAACACTTTTGCAGGCACCGGTACTGGAAGAGGAAAAAAGACTGGAATATGCCAGAGGAGTTACAGAAGGCTCCAGACGGCTGGCAGATATGATGACCAATATATTGAAGCTGAACCGTCTGGAAAAACAGCAGATTTATCCCAAAACGCAGGAATATGATTTGGGGGAACAGCTTTGTGAGTGCCTGCTCGGGTATGAGAATGTCTGGGAAGAAAAAGAGATTGAAATCGAAACGGATATCGCGGAGGATGTAAAGGTAAACACTGATAAAGAACTGCTGACACTGGTGTGGAACAACCTGTTTTCCAATGCGTTTAAATTTACACCGGAAGGCGGCAGGGTGGCGGTAGCATTAAAAGCCACCAGGGAAGAAGTGATTGTGGAAGTGTCTGACAGTGGATGCGGAATGTCACCGGAGGTGGGAGCCCATATTTTTGAAAAGTTTTATCAGGGAGATACTTCCCATGCAACCCAGGGAAACGGACTGGGACTTGCCCTGGTAAAACGTGTGGTGGATATTCTGAAAGGCGAAATCAGTGTAAAGAGCTGTCCGGGAAAAGGCAGTACCTTTACGGTCAGATTTTTGCGATAATGGTTAAGAAAATATCTTAGTCAGACTAAAAAAGTATTTACCACAAAAGTCACAAAAAACTTAAGAAAACGGAGATGGATTTACATGAAAAACAAGAAAACAATAGGCAGAAAAATTTTGTTTCCTCCCATATGGCTGATGATACTTCTGATTATTTTTAGTGCCGCAGCCCTTACGGAAGTCTTTTTAAAAGGCTATGAAACCCATCCGCTGGCTTATGCAGTGTATGTGACGGCTTTTTATACACTTACCGTTTTCTGTATTGCCTGTTGGAAAACACTTCCGGGGTATTATAAGAAAATCCGTAAAAGGGTTCATGACAATCCATATGCGAACCGATATCTGGAGGACAGGGCATTTAAGACCAGCATAAGTCTGCAGGGTTCGCTTCTGATTAATGTGGTTTATGTAATAACAAACGCGGTTTCTGCTGTTATTTATCAGACCCACTGGTTTGCGATTTTTTCCGTTTATTATGGAATTATGGCGTGGATTCGGTTTTTACTGGTTTGTTATGTCAGAAAAAATCCGATAGGTACCGGAGAGAACCGCATCAGGGAGCTGAAACGTTCCCGTACCTGTTCCTATATCCTTTTGACGGTAAATCTTACCCTGTCCGCGGTTGTGCTTATGATGGTATACCATAACCGGGGATTTAAGTATCAGGGATTCCTGATTTATGTTATGGCGATGTATACGTTTTACATTACCATAGCGGCAATCGTGGATATGATAAAATACCGGAAATATCACAGTCCGGTGATGTCGGTTTCGAAAATTATCAAGCTGGCTTCGGCACTGTTTTCCATGTTATTTCTGGAAACCGCCATGTTTGCACAGTTTGGACAGGATACACCGGAAGAGACAAAAAGGATTATGATTATGGCAACCGGAGCAGGCATCAGCATCATTGTGCTAACCATGGCACTGTATATGATTATAAGAACTACAAAAGAGATAAAAGAAGAGAAGAATAAGGAGCAGTAATAAAAATGGAAGAGCAAAACAGAATGCAAAAAAAGCAGGAAATAAAAACAGAAGAAGGATTTTCCTATACTTACTCTGCAAAAGAGCAGGAAGAATTAAAAAGAATCCGACAGAAATATCAGCCAAAAGAAGAAAGTAAAATGGATGTTTTGCGAAAAATGGATGCCAGTGTTACTAAAAAGGCAACTTCTGTATCTATTACCGTAGGAACTCTTGGGGCATTAATTCTTGGAATGGGAATGAGCCTTACCATGACACAGATAGGTGATGTTTTTGGAATGTCACAAAAAATGCAGATGATAACAGGAATTGCTGTGGGAATCGTGGGAATCGTGCTTGTATGTATGGCATTTCCGGTATTTAATCTGATATTAAAGAAAGAGCGGGAAAAAGCGGCACCACAGATATTAAAACTGACCGGGGAACTGATGCAGTAAAAAGTTATTTTATTTTTCTTGTAAAACAATAGGAAATATGGTTGTAGTTTTTCTAAAAAAAGTGTAAAATTCTAAAGAATAAGAAACAGTAGGAGGAAGACTATGGCATTAAGTAAGAAACCGGTAAACGGTATGAAGGATATCCTGCCAAACGAGATGCAGATTCGGGATTATGTGATTCGGGTGATTCAGGAAACCTATGCAGAGTTTGGCTTTACAAGAATAGAGACTCCATGTGTGGAAAATATTGCCAATTTAAGCAATAAACAGGGGGGAGAAAACGAGAAACTGATTTTCAAGATTATGAAAAGAGGCGAAAAGCTGAATCTTGAAACGGCACAGACGGAAAATGACCTGACAGACAGTGGTCTGCGTTATGATTTGACGGTTCCGCTGGTTCGCTTTTATTCCAATAACAGTGCGAATCTTCCAAATCCGTTTAAGGCATTGCAGATTGGTCCGGTGTGGCGTGCAGACAGACCCCAGAGAGGAAGATACCGTCAGTTTTACCAGTGTGACATTGATATTTTGGGAGAGCCTTCCAATCTGGCGGAAATCGAACTGATTCTGGCAACGACCACGACACTGGGAAAACTGGGATTTCATGGCTTTGAAATCCGCATTAATGAAAGAAAAATCTTAAAAGCAATGGCTGCCTACAGCGGTTTTAACGAAGATGATTATGATTCAGTATTCATCACCCTGGACAAAATGGACAAAATAGGTCTGGATGGTGTGGAAAGAGAGTTAAAAGAAGCAGGTTTTGAAGAAAAAAATATAGAGAAATACCTGTCATTATTTAAAGGGATGGAAAGTGCCGAAGATGGTTTCCCCTGGCTGACAGAAGAAATCAAGGACTTTTTAGAAGAAGATGTTAAGGAAAATCTGGCAGAAATCATAACCAGCGTGGAAGAAGTAAAGAGTGCGGACTTTAAGATGGTATTTGACCCCACACTGGTTCGTGGTATGTCTTACTATACCGGAACGATTTTTGAAATTGCAATCCCGGAGTTTGGCGGAAGCTGCGGAGGCGGAGGCCGTTACGATAAGATGATTGGCAAATTTACGGGAAATGATGTTCCTGCCTGCGGTTTTTCCATTGGCTTTGAAAGAATTGTGCTTTTACTGTTAGAGAGTGGATATGAAATTCCCGATGCGAAGAAAAAAACAGCATATCTGATAGAAAAAGGAATGCCTACAGAGCGTCTTTGCGAGGTTATGAAAGAAGCAAAAGAAGCAAGGGAGCGGGGAGAGCAGATTCTGGTTTCCCGTATGAATAAGAATAAAAAGTTCCAGAAAGAACAACTGATGAAGGAGGGCTATCTGGAATTTAAGGAATTTTATAAGAATCCCTTAAAATAAAAGGAAAATTAAATTCTTAATAACATATACATGGAGGATAATTATGGCTGAATCAATGAAAGGTTTAAAAAGAACACATCGCTGTACGGAAATCAGCAATGCCAATATTGGGGAAACAGTTACCGTTATGGGATGGGTTCAGAAACAGAGAAATAAAGGCGGAATTATTTTTGTAGATTTACGTGACCGTTCAGGTCTCTTACAAATCATTTTTGAAGAAAGTGATATTCATGCAGAGGGTCTGGAAAAAGCGGCAAAGCTTAGAAGTGAGTTTGTAATCGCGGTAGTGGGAAAAGTAGAAAAACGTTCCGGTGCCGTGAATGAAAACTTAAAAACAGGAGATATTGAGATTCGTGCAACCGAGCTTCGTATTTTATCAGAGGCAGAGACACCTCCTTTCCCGATTGAAGCAGATTCCAAGACAAAGGAAGAGCTTCGTTTAAAATATCGTTATCTGGATTTAAGACGGCCTGATTTACAGGAAAAACTGATTTTAAGAAGTAAAATTGCGGCAAAAATCCGTTCTTTCTTAACCGAAGAAGGATTCTTGGAAATAGAAACACCGATTTTACAGAAATCCACTCCGGAAGGGGCAAGAGACTATTTAGTACCCAGCCGTGTGCATCCGGGAAGCTTCTATGCACTTCCCCAGTCACCGCAGTTGTTCAAACAGTTATTAATGTGTTCCGGTTATGACAGATATTTCCAGATTGCAAAATGCTTCCGGGATGAAGACTTGAGGGCAGACCGTCAGCCGGAATTTACACAGGTTGACATGGAATTATCCTTTGTGGATGTGGAAGATGTAATTGAAGTAAACGAAAGACTGCTTCAATATGTCTGCAAAGAAGCCATTGGCTTAGAGGTAAACCTGCCGATTCCAAGAATGACCTGGCAGGAGGCAATGGACAGGTTTGGTTCCGACAAGCCGGATACCCGTTTTGGCATGGAGCTTGTCAATGTATCAGAAGTGGTAAGAAACTGCGGTTTCGGAGTCTTTACCTCTGCCCTGGAAAATGGCGGTTCTGTACGTGGTATTAATGCGAAAGGACAGGCAGAGATGCCCCGTAAGAAAATTGATGCACTGGTAGAATTTGCCAAAGGTTACGGTGCCAGAGGACTTGCTTATCTTTGTGTCCTGCCGGATGGCAGCTATAAATCTTCCTTTGCCAAATTTATGAAAGAAGAAGAGTTAAAAGCACTGGTAGAGGTAATGCAGGGAGAACCGGGAGACTTATTGTTATTTGCAGCGGATAAGAATAAAATTGTCTACAATGTGTTAGGTGCACTTCGTATTGAAGTGGCAGGACAGATGGGAATCATTGATGAGAATAAATTTAACTTCCTCTGGGTAACAGAATTTCCACTGCTTGAGTGGAGTGAGGAAGAAAACCGCTATACCGCAATGCATCATCCGTTTACCATGCCTATGGAAGAGGACCTTGCCCTGTTAGATACTGACCCCGGAAAGGTACGTGCCAAAGCCTATGATATCGTCTTAAACGGCACCGAGCTGGGTGGCGGAAGTGTGCGTATTTTCCAGAGTGATGTACAGGAAAAGATGTTTGAAGTATTAGGCTTTAGTAAAGAAGATGCTTATGACAGATTTGGTTTCCTGTTAAATGCATTTAAATATGGAGTACCGCCTCACGCAGGACTGGCATACGGTCTGGACCGTCTGGTAATGCTTCTGGTAAAAGCAGACAGCATTCGTGAAGTTATCGCATTCCCGAAAGTAAAAGACGCTTCCTGTCTTATGACCAATGCACCGGATATAGTAGATGAAAAACAGTTGGAAGAACTGGGGATAAAGATAGCGGAAACTGAATAATACAGGTGCAATAGTTGGAACAAAAATGACCAGGTGAATCGGTTGACATTCCTTTGTGGAAATGATATTCTTTTAGTGGTTTAGAATATAAAAATTGGAGAGAAAATCAGACAGATAAATATACGTAAATTTTTCTGTTTTATATTTGTCTGTCGTAAAGAAAAGAGGAAGGGGAAACATGTTAAAGTTTGATGGTAAGAGTGTATTATCCGGAGTAGCGATTGGTAAGCTTTATATTTTTAAAAAGCAGGAATACACTTTAGTAAAAGAAAGCGTTACGGATACAGAAGCGGAAATTGGCAGATTGCATGATGCCTGTGAAAAAGCAAAGAAGCAGTTGGAAAAGCTGTATGAAAAGACCTTAAAAGAGGTGGGAGAAGAACATGCGGCTATTTTTGAAGTGCACAAATTGATGTTGGAAGACCTTGATTATCTGGAAGCCATTGAAGGCATGATTCGTGAAGAAGGTGTAAATGCAGAGTATGCCGTAAGCACCACCGGAGACAGCTTTGCCCAGACCTTTGCCATGATGGAGGATGAATATTTTAAGGCAAGAAGTGCAGACGTACTGGATATTTCCAAACGTGTGGTACGAGTACTTGCAGGCATTAAAGAAGCGGGAATTGATTCCGACGAACCTGTAATTATCGTGGCAGATGATTTAAGCCCCAGTGAAACCGTGCAGATGGATAAATCCAAGATTCTTGCTTTTGTTACAAGATTTGGTTCTAAAAATTCCCATACGGCAATTTTGGCAAGAAGCATGAACTTACCATCCTTAATTAATACAAATATTGAACTTCTGGATGAATTTGACGGAAAAATGGCAATTGTTGACAGTTTCCATGATACCTTGATTGTAAATCCTGATGAAGATACCATGAAGGAAGCAAAAGACAGCCTTAAGAGATGGAAGGATGAACTGGCAGCCCTGGATGAACTGATTGGTCTTGAAAATGTAACTACCGATGGAAGAAAGGTAAATATTTATGCTAATATCGGTAATGTGGAAGACCTTCCTAAAGTATTAAAGAGTGATGCCCATGGAATCGGACTTTTCAGAAGTGAATTTGTATACCTGGGAAGTCAGGATTACCCTACGGAAGAAGAACAGTTTGAAGCCTATAAAACCGTAGTAGAAGGTATGGGAGGTAAGAAGGTTATCATCCGTACCCTGGATATCGGAGCAGACAAGCAGGCAGATTATTTCCATCTGGAACATGAAGAAAATCCTGCCATGGGACTTCGTGCCATCCGTATCTGTCTGGAAAGAATGGGTGTGTTTAAGACACAGCTTCGTGCCATCTACAGAGCTTCCGCATTTGGAAAATGTTCCATTATGTTCCCTATGATTATCTCTGTATGGGAAATTAAGAAGATTAAAGAAATCGTGGAAGTTGTCAAAAAAGAACTGACAGAAGAGGGTTATGCCATCGGAGAAGTAGAACTGGGTATCATGATTGAAACACCTGCTGCCGTTATGATGTCTGATGAACTGGCAAAAGAAGTAGAATTTTTCAGTATCGGTACCAACGACCTGACCCAGTATACACTGGCCATCGACAGACAGAACGAATGCATTAACAGATTCTATGATTCTCATCATCCGGCAGTGCTGAAGATGATTCAGATGACCGTGGAAAATGGACATAAGAATGGTATCTGGGTAGGTATCTGCGGCGAACTTGCAAGTGATTTGAGTCTGACAGAGACCTTTATGGATATGGGTATCGATGAATTATCCGTATCTCCGACTTATGTATTGCCTCTTCGTAAAAAAGTAAGAGAAATCTAAAAATAATAAATTAACAGCACCGGAAAAATGGCTGTGATAAACCAAAACAATTTTTTTAGGGAAATAATCAAGCTGATGGCTTGAAATTATAAAAAAGGATAACGGAGGAAAGTTAAATGAGCAAATTTACTTATGTAGTAAAAGACGAATTAGGAATTCATGGAAGACCGGCGGGAGTTTTAGTAAAAAAATGTTCCGAATTTAAGAGCAAGGTTACCATTGCATGTAAAGGAAAAAGTGCAGATGCAAAAAGAATCATGGGTGTTATGTCTTTAGGAGCAAAACAGGGCGATACCGTAGAAATTACGATTGATGGCGAAGATGAAGCAGCAGCAAAAACAACATTGGAAGCATTCTTTAAAGAAAACTTCTAGGGGAGGCAGACATGAGAATTATCAGAACAAAAGACTATGAGGATATGAGCAGAAAAGCTGCCAATATTATTGCTGCACAGATTGTGAATAAACCGGACTGTGTCCTGGGACTTGCAACAGGTTCCACACCTATCGGAACTTACAAAAATCTGGTAGCAGCCTATGAAAACGGAGATTTGGATTTCTCCAAAGTAAAGAGTGTCAACCTGGATGAATACAAAGGACTTCCTCGTGAAAACGACCAGTCTTACTATTATTTCATGCATGATAATCTTTTCAAGCATGTAAATATTAACCTTGATAATACACACCTGCCGGACGGAACAGAACCGGACAGCGACAAGGCTTGTACAGAATATGAAGCAATCATTGATTCTGTTGGCGGACAGGACTTACAGTTACTGGGTCTTGGTCATAACGGACACATTGGATTCAATGAGCCAAACAGTGAGTTTGACAAAACAACCCATTGTGTAGATTTACAGGAAAGCACCATTGAAGCTAACAAACGTTTCTTTGCTTCTGCGGATGATGTTCCGAAACAGGCATATACCATGGGTATTGGAACCATTATGAAAGCTAAGAAAATCTTAGTAGTAGTAAGTGGTGCGGATAAAGCACAGATTGTGAAAGATGCTTTCTTCGGACCTGTGACTCCAAACGTACCGGCTTCTATTTTACAGTTCCATCCTGATGTAACTGTAGTAGCTGATGAAGCAGCACTTTCTTTGGTAAAATAATAAAAGAATAAAGAGATTTTAAAGAAGCTGTCGTAAATGTTATTGCGGCGGCTTCTTTTTTGGTGTAAACTAAGGTAGTATGTAGTAGTTTACAGATTTGTAAATATTGGAATGAATAGAACTGTCAGAATGATTTTAAAGGATAGGAATAAGATATACATGAATTGCAAAGAAGCTGAAAAAATGATTCCGTTATTTCTTACAAAACAATTAAATATACGCGAACTGAACCAATTTCTGATTCATGTGGAAAACTGTCCTGAATGCAAAGAAGAGCTGACCATCCAGTATCTTGTCATGATTGGTACTTCTTTATTGGAGGAAGGAAAAAGCTTTGATTTGCAGAAAGCATTAAATGAACTGCTGCGTAATGCAGGAAAGCTGGTTCAGAAATGGAAAATATATATGTTATTGTCATATGCGGCTGAAATTCTGACAATAATTGTAATGATAATAATTATAGTAATGGTGGTTGTAAAATGAGAGAAAAACTGGTATTGATTGACGGACACAGTATTTTAAACAGAGCATTTTATGGAGTACCGGACCTTTCTAATGCGGAAGGGCTTCATACGAATGCAATCTACGGCTTTTTAAATATTATGTTTAAAATTATAGATGAGGAAAAACCGGAATACCTGGCAGTGGCTTTTGACCTGAAAGCCCCCACTTTCCGGCACAAATTATATCCTGAATATAAGGGAACCAGAAAAGGAATGCCGGAAGAGCTTCATGAACAGGTTCCGGTAATGAAAGAAGTATTAAAATCCATGGGGATTTTAATTATGGAAAAAGAAGGACTGGAAGCGGATGATATTTTAGGAACCTTTGCCAAAAAGGCTCAGGAAGAGGGTATGGAGGTTTCCCTGGTTTCCGGGGACCGGGATTTATTGCAGATAGCCGATGAGCATATCAAGATACGGATTCCAAAGACCAAGGGCGGAAAAACCGAAGTGGAGAATTACTATGCAAAAGACGTGCTAGACACCATGCAGGTAACACCGTTGCAGTTTATTGAATTAAAAGCCCTGATGGGCGATACATCGGATAATATTCCGGGAGTACCCAAAGTAGGACCTAAGACCGCAACGGATTTAATGGTTACTTATGGTTCTTTGGAAAATATCTATGCTCATCTGGAAGAAATCAGTAAAAAAAGTGTCAGGGAGACTTTACGTGAACATCGGGATTTGGCAGATTTGAGTAAGGTACTGGCAACCATTGAAATACACGCAGACCTGCCTTACTCCATTCAGATGGCAAAATATGAGAATCCTTATACCAAAGAAGCTTATCTTTTCTTTAAAAAACTGGAGTTTAAGAATTTCTTAAACCGCTTTGAAGAAGGGGCTTTGAATGAAAATCATGAAAAAGATAATTTTAAACTGATAAGTGATTTGGGAGAAGCAGAAGAGATATTTAAAAAGGCAAAGGAAAAAGAATATGTTGCTTTTTCTGTTTTATGTGAGAAAAAGGAAAATGATTTTACCGGGGTGGCGTTATGTCTCTCCAAAGAAGAAGTATATATTATCTTAGTCGGAGGTTTTTTAACCAGAGAATATTTATGTGATAAATTAAACGGATTGATAAATCATACGAAATTAGTCACTTATGATATCAAACAGCAATATCCTTTTATACAGGCGGAAAACGGAAGAGGATTTTTTGATGTTTTAATAGGGGCTTATCTTTGCAATCCCTTAAAAAATGATTACAGCATTGCAGATATTGCAAATGAATATCTGGGGCTTATGATTTCAGAAAAAAGCAGACTGCTTGGAAAAAATACCCTGCGGGAGGCTTTGGAAAACTCAGAAGAAGGCTTTAAAGAATATGCCGGATTTTTAGTGTATGCTTCTTACTGCTCCATGTCCAAAATAAAAGAACGGCTGGAAAAAGAAGGAATGCTTTCGTTATTTGAAGATATTGAGATGCCCCTGTCTTTTGTACTATACAGTATGGAAAAAGAGGGTGTGTGTGTCAGAAAAGAAGCCTTAAAGGAATATGGTGATACACTGGCAGTAAAAATAGAAAAACTGGAAAATGCAGTTTATGAACAGGCCGGAGAAAAGTTTAACTTAAATTCTCCGAAACAATTAGGCGAAGTGTTGTTTGAAAAGCTTCAGATTCCCGGCGGGAAGAAAACCAAAACAGGATATTCCACTGCCGCGGATGTTCTGGAAAAGCTGGCACCACAGTACCCGATGATAGCAGACATACTTGAGTATCGTACTCTGGCAAAATTAAAATCCACTTATGCAGATGGTCTGGGAACCTGTATTAAGGAAGATGGGAAAATCCATACAACCTTTAACCAGACCATTACGGCCACCGGAAGAATCAGTTCTACAGAACCGAATTTACAAAATATTCCCATGCGGATGGAGCTGGGAAGACAAATCCGTAAGGTATTTGTACCAAAGGAAGATTATGTATTCGTGGATGCGGATTACTCCCAGATTGAGTTAAGGCTGCTGGCACATATGTCCGGGGATTCGAATCTGATTGAAGCTTATAAAACGGATGCAGATATTCATAAAATCACAGCCTCCAAGGTATTCCATACACCCATGGAGGAGGTAACGGATTTGCAGAGAAGAAATGCAAAAGCTGTGAATTTTGGAATTGTATATGGAATCAGCTCCTTTGGATTAAGCCAGGATTTAAGTATTTCCAGAAAAGAGGCGGCTGGGTATATCGAACAGTATTTTGAGACTTATCCGGGGGTGAAGCTGTATCTGGATAAGCTGGTAAAAGAGGGAAAAGAAGAAGGATATGTGTCCACTCTTTTTGGAAGAAAACGACCGATTCCCGAACTTTTTTCCACCAATTTCATGCAGCGTTCCTTTGGGGAACGGGTTGCCATGAATTCTCCGCTTCAGGGAACTGCGGCAGACATTATGAAGATAGCCATGATACGCGTGTTTGAACGGCTGCAGAAGGAGCATCTGAAATCCAGAATGCTTCTTCAGGTGCATGATGAAATTTTAATTGAAGCAGCACCGGAGGAAACAGAACAGGTAACAAGAATCTTAGAAGAAGAAATGAAAGGGGCAGCCGGTCTTAAGGTATCACTGGAAGTGGATATTCATGCAGGAAAAGACTGGTATGAAGCAAAATAATGTTAGTGATTGGTATTACCGGAGGTGTGGGAGCAGGCAAGTCAAGAGTGCTGGAAGCTTTGCAGACTAATTGTAACTGCAGGATTGTGCAGGCAGATGAGGTAGGAAACAAAGTAAAAGAACCCGGACAGAAGTGTTATGAACAAATCGTGGAACTGCTTGGAACAGATATTTTAGATGAGAATACAGTCATTCACAGAGGAAAAATGGCTGAAAAAATCTTTTCTGACAGGAAGTTACTTGAAAAAGTAAATGAAATTATTCATCCGGCAGTGAAAGAATATATTTTAAAAGAAATAAAAGAGGAAAAGAAAAAAGGAAAAATTGATGTTTTCTTTCTGGAAGCGGCACTTTTGATTGAAACAGGATATGTACCACTTCTGGATGAATTGTGGTATATTTATAGTGAAAGAAACGTAAGAGAAGAAAGATTAAGAAAATCCAGAGGATATACAAAAGAAAAAATACGACAGATTATGTCAAAACAGCTTACGGAAGAAGAATTTGAAAAATATGCAGATGTAAAACTGGATAACAGCTATGAGTTTGAACACACTTTAAAGCAGATAAAAAAAGAGTGTGACAGATTGCATATCCTAAAGAATGAGTAAGATAAATACACAAATTTGCACAGGGGGAAATTATTTTGGAAACAGCGAAAATCTATGACGGCAGTGTAAAAAATTATGCAGGACAGTTAGTGTTTGGTCTGGATATCGGCACCAGAAGTATTGTGGGTACGGTAGGTTATAAGGAAGATGATAAATTTATCGTTGTGGCACAAAAAGTAAAAGAACATGAAACCAGGGCCATGTTAGACGGTCAGATTCATGATATTGAAAAGGTAGGTAATTCCATCCGTAAGGTGAAGGAATATCTGGAAGATGCCACAGGCAGGAAGCTGACAGATGTCTGTATTGCTGCCGCGGGCCGTGTACTGGAAACCTCCTATTCACAGGCAGAGGTGGAATATGAAGAAGAGCATACCATTACAAAGGAAGATATTTATGCCCTGAATTCCCTTGCCATTGAAAAGGCATATTCCGATTTTATGGAAAAAAATGCGTCAGGACAGAAATTTTACTGCGTGGGAAGCTCTGTTGTAAATTATTTTTTAAACGATTTTCAAATCAGTAATCTGGAAAACCACAAAGCAAGAAAGATAGCCGTAGAACTGATAGCTACTTTTCTTCCTGACGAAGTAGTTGACGGATTAAATAAGGCTGTGGAACTGGCTGACCTTCATGTGTTAAATATGACGTTAGAGCCTATTGCAGCCATACAGGTAGCCATTCCTGAAAGGTTCCGTCTTTTAAACATTGCACTGGTGGATGTAGGAGCAGGTACCAGCGATATATCCATTACCAAAGAGGGCAGTATTGTGGCTTATGGCATGATTCCCATTGCCGGGGACAGCCTGACCGAAGCTTTGGCAATGCAGTGCTTAACAGATTTTTATGTGGCTGATAAAATGAAACAGGATGCCACCGATAATGAGATTGTAACCTACGAGGATATCATGGGAATCAAACAGACCATAACGGCCAAGGAAGTGGATGAAATCTTAGAACCGGTACTGGAGGAAATGACCACAAAAGTCGCAGATAAGATAAAAGAACTGAATGGCGGAAAATCGGTCAGTGCAGTTTTTGTAGTCGGCGGCGGCGGTAAAGTAAACGGCTACACCAGACTTTTATCTGAAAAGCTGGGGATTCAGACAGAAAGAGTTGCACTTCGGGGAAAAGAAGTGATGCAGAAAATCGAATTTTTAGATACATCCATAGAAAAGGATTCCCTGTTAGTAACCCCTATTGGAATCTGCCTTAATTTTTATGAGCAGAACAATAATTTTGTGTTCGTTTCTTTTAATGGGAAAAAAGTAAAATTATATGATAATCAACATTTAACGGTTACAGATGCCGCAATACAGGCACATTTTCCGAATGACGGATTCTTTCCCAAACGGGGACCGGAATTAAATTTTACGGTAGACGGAGTGAAAAAAATCGTTCGCGGAGAAGTGGGCGAGGGTGCACAGATTACGGTAAACGGCAAGCTTGCAAATATTCATACGAGAATTAATAAAGAAGACATTATTAATGTGGAAGAATCTACAGTCGGCACTCCGGCAAAAATGGAAATCGGACAGCTTTCAGAAAGCGGCGGAGCTCTAATTGTGGATATTAATAAAAAAAGAGTGTATTTACCGAAATTTGCTTCTGTCAATGGAAAACTGGAGTCAGAATATTATGAAATTAAAAATGGGGATGAAATTGAATTTTTAAAATATTATACTATTGAACAGATTCTGCAGTTTATGGATTTATCGTCAGATGTTTATGATACATATTATGTAAATAATAACCCGGCAGATATGCAGACAAAGGTATATGAAAATTTTTCCGTTCTGATTTCAAAAACAGAAGTGGCAGCTTCTTATGCACAGCTTGAAGAAGAGGACAACCAGCAGACAGAAGAGACCATGGAAGAAGAAAGCAGGATGGAATTTAGGGAACAGGAAGAGATGGAAGAAGCACTGGCGGAGGAAGCTTTTGAAAATCCGGAAGAGAAGGAAGAAAGTGATGCCAAGACTTCAGAGGAAAGTGAAAATATCCGTATGATGGTAATGGTAAACCATAAACCTGTGGTTCTTCATGGAAAACCAAAATACATTTTTGTAGACATTTTTGAATATATAGACTTTGATTTATCCAAACCCCAGGGAGCCATTGTAACGAATTTAAACGGCAGTAAGGCTCAGTTTATGCAAACGCTTCATGAGGGGGATGTGATTGAGGTTTATTGGAAAACAATTTAGAAAAAGAGGAATTATGAATGGAATTATGTAGTATTGCCAGCGGAAGCAGCGGAAACTGTATCTATGTGGGAACAGAAGCCACGCATCTTCTGGTGGATATCGGAATCAGTAAAAAGAAGGCAGAAAACGGACTTAATAGTATCGGAAAATCCTTAAAAAATATAGACGGGATTCTGATTACCCATGAACATTCAGACCACATATGCGGACTGGGAGTATTAAGCAGAAAGGAACAGATTCCCATTTATGCAACGGCAAAAACAATCGAGGCAATCAAAAAAAGCTCTTCTTTAGGCAAAATAAATGAAGAATTATTCGTTCCCATCCGGGCAGATGAAAGCTTTCGGATAAAAGATATTACCATAGAGCCTATGCATACTTCCCATGATGCGGCTGACCCTGTGGCATATCGGATGCGGCACGAACATAAAAAAATAGCGATTGCAACAGACCTGGGTACTTATAATGATTATACCGTAGAGTGTTTAAAAGAAATGGATTTGTTGTTTTTAGAAGCAAATCATGATGTAAATATGGTACAGGTAGGTCCTTACCCTTATTATCTGAAACAGAGAATTCTGGGAGACAAAGGACATCTGTCCAATACACTATCAGGACAGTTATTAAAACGTCTGGCTCATGAAAAGCTTCAGGGCGTAATTCTTGGACATTTAAGCCGGGAAAATAATATTCCGGAACTGGCATACGAAACCGTAAGAGTGGAGCTTGCCATGGGAAGTGAAATATATAAGGAATACCAGTTTCCCATAACAGTGGCAAAAAGGGATGAAGTTTCTCCTATTGTAAAGATTGCGTAAACCAGATTTTATCAAAATAATCATAAGGCAGGAAAGAGTATGAAAAAGACCATTATTACAGTAGTAGGAAAAGATACCGTAGGAATTATCGCAAAGGTGTGTGTATATCTGGCCGAAAATCAGATTAACATTCTGGACATATCCCAGACCATTGTCCAGGGATATTTTAATATGATGATGATAGTTGACAGAACGGAAAGCAAAAAGCATTTTAAAGAAACCGCGGAAGAACTGGAAAAATTAGGAGAAGACATCGGCGTTATCATTAAGTGTCAGCGGGAAGATATTTTTAACAGTATGCATAGAATTTAAAAACAGAGGAAAAATCAGGAAAGGCAGAAGAAAATGTTAAATATACTGGAAGTAGCTGAAACAAATAAAATGATTGAAAAAGAAAATC
>CAZDAT010000019.1:0-17320 GCA_964503695.1 uncultured Lachnospiraceae bacterium | reverse complement strand
CTACTTTACATTTATTATATTCCCGTTTCTGGCATAAATTTTTATATGACCAGGGTGTAGTTCCATGCAAAGAGCCGTACCAGAAGAGAACCTCCCATGGAATGATTTTAGGCTCCAATGGAGAAAAAATGTCCAAATCCAGAGGAAATGTAGTAAATCCGGATGAAATCGTAGATGATTATGGTGCTGATACCCTTCGTACTTATGAAATGTTTATTGGAGCATTTGATTTAAGTGCATCCTGGTCTGATGACGGTGTAAAAGGATGCAGAAGATTCTTGGACAGAGTATGGAAATTACAGGATATTCTGGTAGATGGTGATGTGTATAGTGCAGATATGGAAACAAAAATGCACCAGACCATTAAAAAGGTAAGTAATGACTTTGAAAATCTGAAATTTAATACTGCAATTGCAGCCATGATGGCATTAATAAATGATTTTTACAAAAAGAATGCTGTCAACAAAGCAGAATATACTACACTTATTACTTTATTGAATCCGGTAGCTCCTCATATTACAGAAGAGTTATGGCAGATTCTTGGAAATGAGGGTAGGGTATATCAGACTGCATGGCCCGCATATGATGAGGCAAAAACAGTAGAAGCAACTGTGGAAATTGCAGTTCAGATAAACGGTAAAACCAAAGCAGTTGTAAAATTAGCGAAAGATACCGATAAGGACAGTGCCATTGCAGCAGCAAAAGAAGCATTGGGAGATAAGCTTGCCGGAAATATTGTGAAAGAAATTTATGTTCCGGGAAGAATTGTAAATATTGGAGTAAAATAATTTTAAAGGATGAGGCTGTCGCATTAAGATTTAATGTTTTTCAAAAGTTAATTTTCTTAATGCGACAGTCTCTTTATACTTAATTAGAATACTATGTTGTTTTTTGCCGATTTTTAAAAATCTGAATTACCTGGTTCATTTGTTTTATTTCCTCTTCGGAAGCAAATTTCTTTAAAACCGGAATAATCAAATTTATTTCTTCTGCAGTAAAGGAAATCTTTTGTGATTTTGCTTTCATGGCAAGGGACATGAAAAAAGGAAGCATTTCTTTTCCGGTGTGCTTTTTACTTTCAAACAGCATATTCTGCAGAAATTGTAATTTTTGAATTGGAACATCAATAAGGGAAGGGTCATCCATCCATTCCATATTTGTACTCATAAAAAAACCTCCCAAAATATTTATTCGGTACTATTCATAAACATAGAAAACATAGCCTGTTGTTCTTCTGACATCATGCTCTTTAACATTTCCATAATATTGTTGTTATTTTCATTTGCCTCCTGTTCGTTTGACATTGAGGACATAAATTGCTGGATTAAGGGCATATATTCCTGAAAATTATCCATCATGCTCATCATATTTTGTATTTGCGAAAATTGAGAAAGCAGATTTTTTTCGGTTGCATTGCAATAAGGTATCAATAAAGGCAGAAGTTTTTGAAAGTTAAATTGTTTTTTTTCCTGCTCTTCATGGTTATAAAGGCTGGCAGAGTATCGTCTGAAAAACTGTAATGTAAAGGTTAGTTCCTGCCATTTAATATAGACAGCCAGTTTTTTCTGCTGTTCAGTTTCCAGATAGGGTAGAAGCAGTTTTAAAATTTTCATGTGGTTTGTGGTATATAAGGTATCAAAAGCCAGAATGGCATTGGTGGCATCTTCATTTTTATCAGAACACTTTTGCATATCCGGCTCCTTGAATTTATATATTTTATCCTATGATGCAAGTATCAGATTTATGCTAGTTGGTTTCTTATGATAAAATATGTAAGAAGGCGCCGTAAAAACGACGCCTGTAACAGATTAGCAGCAGGAACCGTTGTTGCCGCAGCAGGAGAAGAGAATCAGAAGAATGATAATCCATTCGCAGTTGTTATTATTATCGCCGCATCCGCAGCCATTGCCGAATAAGCTGGTTCCGTTATTGCCACAGCCACCGCAGAAGAATAAGAGAAGGATAATCCAAATCCAACTGTTGCATCCATTGTTATTGTTAGAATTGCTGCATCCACAACCGCAGCTTGTTGCTGTTAAATCGCTCATATATAAGCCTCCAAGATTTTCTATGCTTTATCTTATGAAAAGAGACTTGTCAGTGTTTATCTTTTAAAGAAAATTTTATAAAATATTTTTAACTATAAAAATGCCTGCGTTGTTCCTCACTGATTTTTAAGGCATCCATTGCCTGCTCAAGAGTCAGATTCATGGTCTCCATTAATGCCTGAATGCTGTCACTGATGCCTTTATGGATTCCATCATTCTTACCAGAACTATATCCATCATTTCTGGCTTCCTGTGTAATTTCCTGAAATGCTTTGCACATTTTATATTCCACCTTTCCGTCTTTTTCTTCTTTTAGTTTGTCTAAGTCCATTTGTATTCCAACCATTCCTAAAAGTGCCGTTGCGGCTTCTTTATCCAAAGTATAGTTTTCGGCTTCTTTTTGAAAAATCTGTGCCACCTTTTCTTTGTCATCCGCATGGGAAAGCACTTCAAATAAAAGCCTGTTTTCTGTCTTAAAAACAGAGAAATCTTTTTCGTTATGATAGTCATAGAGATTGATTTTATAATCATTCACAAAGGGCTTTAATCTGTCATCGAGCTTTAATAAATCATGTAAGTGCCTGGCTCCATCCCATGGTTTTTCATTTCCCAGATAAAGTACCAGGGGAATGACAGGAGTAAACTTCTGGTTACGTGCCATTTTGCTTAAAAATTCATTGCTATCAAAAGTATAATTCTTTTGCTTTAGTTCTTCAAAATCGGCTTTTCTCTGCTTCTCATAGAGAAGCACTTCCTCCTGCATGGCTCTTAATACCATGCGGTAGTCGATGTAAGACTGGTTTTCCAGGGGAAGTATGGCAAGAGAGTGCCCTTTCCATTTCCGTACCTTGTCACAGATAACCTTCGCTGAATCTGTATTTTGAAAGTGACGAACCAGAACCGAGTCTTCCGGTTCCAGTTCCTCCGGCTTGATAATCGTGTTACCACCGAAAAAAATCCCATTGTAAATATCTGCAAAACGGACATTACTGTCAAAGTAGTCGCATTGCCACAAATCTTTCTGACCCATAGTCAATTCTCCCTTCGTAAAAGCCATATAAGGGAAAACATAAGACGACAGGTACAAGAAAGGTTCCCAGAAATGCCTGCAGAATCCCAAATATGTGATTGTTAGATTATACTATATTTATAACTTTCAAATATAAAACTTAATTTTCTAAAATGAAAAATTATTCTAAAAAAAATATATCAACTATAAAAATGCCTGCGTTGTTCTTCACTGATTTTTAAGGCATCCATTGCCTGCTCAAGAGTCAGATTCATGGTTTCCATTAATGCCTGAATGCTGTCATAAATACCATCATTTTTACCAGAACTATATCCATCACTTCTTCCTAAATTGTAACCATCATTTTTGCCAGAATTATATCCGTCATTTCTTGCTTCCTGTGTTATTTCTTGAAATGCCTTGCACATTTTGTATTCCACCTTTCCGTCTTTTTCTTCTTTTAGTTTGTCTAAGTCCATTTGTATTCCAACCATTCCTAAAAGTGCCGTTGCGGCTTCTTTATCCAAAGTATAGTTTTCGGCTTCTTTTTGAAAAATCTGTGCCACCTTTTCTTTGTCATCCGCATGGGAAAGCACTTCAAATAAAAGCCTGTTTTCTGTCTTAAAAACAGAGAAATCTTTTTCGTTATGATAGTCATAGAGATTGATTTTATAATCATTCACAAAGGGCTTTAATCTGTCATCGAGCTTTAATAAATCATGTAAGTGCCTGGCTCCATCCCATGGTTTTTCATTTCCCAGATAAAGTACCAGGGGAATGACAGGAGTAAACTTCTGGTTACGTGCCATTTTGCTTAAAAATTCATTGCTATCAAAAGTATAATTCTTTTGCTTTAGTTCTTCAAAATCGGCTTTTCTCTGCTTCTCATAGAGAAGCACTTCCTCCTGCATGGCTCTTAATACCATGCGGTAGTCGATGTAAGACTGGTTTTCCAGGGGAAGTATGGCAAGAGAGTGCCCTTTCCATTTCCGTACCTTGTCACAGATAACCTTCGCTGAATCTGTATTTTGAAAGTGACGAACCAGAACCGAGTCTTCCGGTTCCAGTTCCTCCGGCTTGATAATCGTGTTACCACCGAAAAAAATCCCATTGTAAATATCTGCAAAACGGACATTACTGTCAAAGTAGTCGCATTGCCACAAATCTTTCTGACCCATAGTCAATTCTCCCTTCGTAAAAGCCATATAAGGGAAAACATAAGACGACAGGTACAAGAAAGGTTCCCAGAAATGCCTGCAGAATCCCAAATATGTAGTTGCTAGATTGTTTATTTACTCATATAATTGCACACAAACAGAATTGTGTCAATAATAAAATATAATTTTAACCAAAAAGGAAAATTTTAACTAAACTGAAAAATTATCAATTCTCTGAAAACACTTGCATTAATTTCAAGATGTTGTAAAATAGAAACGTATGTAGAAAATTATTTTTGGAGTAAGTGTGTAAATGAGTGACTACACCGTAAGAGGTCGTTCTTTTCGTGCCGGTCCGGATTACCAGGCTGCCCTCAGAGATGAGAAAAAAATCAGTGTAGTAATGAAAAAATATGAATCTGCGGACACAGCCGGAAAAGAACATATTATGAAGGTACTGAAAAAGGGTGAGATTAAATTTGAGACCCTTGTAGGAGAAGATTTTTTATATGAACTGGAACAAAAACATGAAAATACGAAAGAAAAAACAGTTCAAAATAAGAAAAAATCAAATAAAACGGCAATCAGGGCATCCATAAAAAATGAGAAAAAAAATAAATCCGTTAAAAGGACAAAAGAATTTAAAGATTACGATGCGGATATGCAGAAGCGTATAAAATTAGAATTATATATGCAGGAAAAAAAGCGAAGAAGAGTAGTGGTTTTGTGCTCCCTTGTTGCGATATTCAGCATCGGATATGTAATCTTTTATTACTATTTATATGAGAAAAATTCCAGTGAATACGAACATCTGGCTTCTTTAAAAATAGAAGAAACTGCAAATAAATTACATATAAATTATACAAAAGAAGACGAGAAAAAAGAGCTTGTGGTTCTGGAAAAATATAAAAATTTATTTTCTCAGAATAAAAGTCTAATCGGATGGATAAAAATAGCCGATACTAATATCGATTATCCTGTAATGCAGACAGTAAATAATGAATACTATCTGAATCATAATTATAATCAGGAATATGACAAAAACGGTTCCATCTTTTTGGATAAAGACTGTGACATTACCAATCCCGGCACCAATATGATTATTTATGGACATCATATGAGTTCCGGCAAGATGTTCGGCAAGCTGAATTTGTACAGCAATAAGTCCTATTATGAGGAACATCCGCTGATTCAGTTTGACACCATTTATGAAGAAGGAAGCTACCGGGTGATGTATGTCTTTCGCTCCAGAATTTATAACGAGGATGAAATCGTTTTCAAATACTATCAGTTTTTTGATGCGGCAACTCCTGAGGAATTTGATTCCAGTATGACGGCAATGGCAGAAATGTCCCTTTATGATACAGGCGTTACGGCAACATACGGTGATAAGCTGATTACCCTGTCTACCTGTGATTATTCAGAGCAGGATGGAAGATTTGTGGTAGTGGCTAAAAAAATAAATTAAAGAAAAATCCCTTAATAAAGGAGAAAAAGAACATGGCGAAAAAAAGAAAGAAAAAAAATTATAGATTACGTAAATCCGTAAGACGAACTCTGGGGGCATTGTTTTTAATGTCCGCTATTATTGTGGCGGCAATTCCGTTCCCGGATGCAGCGGCAACGAATGGAACAACTGCGATACCTGCAAACAACACTAAGACGACTATAGATCCCATTGATTCTATGCAGAGTTATGACACTCTTGTTCAAAAAAATACTGAAATTAATAGTGGTATTAATTTGAGTAGGCGGGATAATATTCAATATGAAAACTCTGGTAGTGCTTCTAAGGATGGGGGCAGAGCACTTTCCATGTATTATAATGAAGACGGTGTTTGGGAATGCCAAATGCAGTATGATTACTATTATACTGATGATACTAAAAATAGTGAAGCTAAGGAAGCTATACTAAATCATTATAATGATGATTATTCGGTAAAAAGTATTACTTTGAAAGGATATATTAACGAAGGTGAATATATAACCATAGCACAAGATGAATTTAAAAATAAATTTTCAACTAATAGTATAAATATCTCAATAGATATTCATAGTTCAGAAAATGATATTGCAAGATTCCAAAAATATTTTCCAAATAAAAAAGCAGAATATGATGAGCTAAAGAAACAATATGAACAAGGAACTATTCTGGAAAATGCTGTTACGGTTAGTAGCGACTCAAAAAGTGTACCCGATAATTTGCGTGAACAATTTTATTGTGATTATGTGACGATAGAAGGATTTAGCTTCAAAGATAACTATCAATTAGTTGCAGTCGAAGATTCAAAGAAGTACATGAATAAAGGAACTACAGTGTACGTAGTCAGATATACAGGTAGTGAAGCAGATAGTGGTAGTGGCCAAGGATGGAGAAAAGATTCTAACGGATTTATTTACAAAGTTTTTAGTTCTTCGGATGAGAGTTGCAAACTTGTTGGAATTGCTGAAGGAGCTTTTTCTGGAATCACAAAGGCAATGACACTTGTTCTGCCAGAAACGGTAGTATATATTGGTGACAGTGCATTTGAAAACTCTTTTGTAACAGAAATAGAAATTAAAAATGTAGATAAAATAGGAAATTATGCTTTTAGAGGTTCACAATTATCAAAAATTTCAATCACAACTTCAACTTCTATTATAGGGACAGAAGCTTTTTCTAATACAGCATTAACCAGTGTTGAAATTCCTTACTCGATTATAAAGATTGGTGATGGTGCATTTGCAAAAAATAAATATTTAACTACTGTAACATATGTTTCGGGACAGTTGGATCTTGAGATTGGTAATTGTGCTTTTTATAATTGTATAAAATTGGGAAATCAGGAACTATCTAATTCAAGAATTTCTAAAATTGGTGATGGTGCATTTGCATTAGGAAGTTCGGATAGTGGAAATTGCACTAAGTTTTTATTCCCTGATCAAATTAGTTCTGCGGATAATATCGGTAATCATATATTGGCAGGCAGAACTAATTTAGAAGAAGTAAAAATGCCAAAGGAGTTAGGATTTAATTCAGAAACAACTTTAAAAAACACTATTTTTAAAGGATGCAGTAACCTAAAATATGTAGAATTTCCTACCACATGTATGTATGTAAACTATGCGAAAAATATTTTTTCAGATGTACAGAATTTACAATTTTATGTACGAGGACCAAAGACAATTACGTCTGGAGATACTGCATATCCGCGTAAATCAACCTGGGTATGTCGACTAGGTGCTACTGATTCGGATGGAAATCAAGCTTATGCTCCGTATGTCTATACCGTTAATGGTGAAGATTATTATGAAGTATGTATGGGAGATTATCTTTATGCAATTAATGGCAGTGGAATTTTACAATCTTGTACTCTAATGACGAGTGGAATTAATGAAATAGAAAAACTTGTAATTCCAAGTATAGTAGGCAATATAACTGTTACGGGAATTGCAACAGATTGTTTTAATAGTGAAATTATTTCAAAAATCAAAACATTAAGAATCGAAGATGGCGGAGCACTTGCAGAAATCGCAGATGGTGTATTTAAGGGAGCTGAAAAACTAACAGAAGCATACATAGGTAATTCTGTTGTCAAGATTGGTGCAGAAGCCTTTAAAGATTGTACCAAATTAGAAAAAATTACTTTCTCAGAACCGACAACAGGTATTGCAAGTTTTCCAGTAGAAAATATCGGAAAAGATGCTTTAAGTACAGGCAGTGATAAACTAACTGTAATTGGTGTAATTGCACAGGGATATGGTCCATTCGATTGGGCAATGGATGAAAATAATTATATCAATAAAGAGTTGGGTATACGTGTATGTTATAAATCAGCAGAAAAATATGGTATGACAGTTATTTTGAATAATGAAGATAATCTTGCTACACTGGTAGATTATCCGCAATATTTAGATTTACCTGCTGATTTGCGTAAAAGATATGAAGAAAATCAAGATGGACTTACACCAGCAGAACTAAATGCTGTAAATTCAGTATTTTATATTGATATACCTGCAGGTGTAGAATCTATTGATGTACAAGGATTTTTGCGGTATGCTAAAGGTAATGGATATAATATAACAAGTTATGACTTGAATCCAAATAGTAGCGATACTAAGATTGCAGAGCGTTTTAGTAATTATAATAACTATGGACTTTTTAATGGTAATACTGCCGATTCTGATGCGTCAACACCTAATTCAATCGCAGATGAAACTAAGGAACTAGGTAATGACCGGATTAAGCGTATTACAATGTCTACTGTTAAGTACTTACCAACAAATACACAAAGTACTTCATCCAGAGCCATAGGTGCTGCGGATGACAAAATTGCACAAAACGGTCTTGCCATGGGTGCTTTTTACAGTTGTGAGGATTTGGAGACAGTTATTTTAGGCGAAGCCATGGAGGATGTTGGAGAACTTCCATTTAAAGGCTGTTATAAATTAACCAATGTAAGTGCATCTGACCCATTCACTTGTGAGAATGGTATCTTATATAAAAAATTAGATGATGGTACTTATAAAATAGAAGAAGTCTTAGGTGGTAAAGCCGGAGTTATTAACACTACTGATAACCCACTTTTAGCACAGACATCAGAAATTGCAATGGGTGCATTTAGTGATTGTCTGGAAATTAAAACTGTGAATTTCAAAAATGCTGAAAAGCTGGATGAAATTCCCGAAAAATGTTTCTTTGGTTCAGATAATCTGGAAGTTATTTTAACAAAACAGATTCTCAGAGTTGGTGATTTTGCATTTGCAGAAAGTGATGGTATTGTAGAAGTTACGGTAGAAGGAAATACAACGTCTATTCCTAAGAATGCATTTGACGGAACCAAGAAAGCGGTTGTATATGCATTACCGGATTCTGCTGCATACAATGCATTTTCAAAATCTGATAATGTAGAAGTAAAGATAATTGAAGACTATTATACCGTCAGATTTATAGATTATGACGGAAGTACCTTTGAAGGGGAAGATTATGGCGTTCAGGAAGTAGAATTTATGGGATATGCCAAAGACCCGAAGATAACACCAACCAGGGAAAAGTATGTCTTTACCGGATGGTATCCTGATTATAAGACAACCCCGATTACCAAAGACCAGGATTTTATCGCCCAGTATGTTACGGATGAAGAATATTATAATAATAATATGAATGGCGGTAATGGTAGTGGCAATAACGGAAGTGGTAATGGCGATAATGGTTCCAATAATAATGGTGGAAATAATGTAAATGGTGGTATCGACACCGATGGTGACGGAATCCCGGACGTGGATGAAGACGGTAACAAGCTATACAAGCTGACAGTTGCCAACGGAAGCGGAAGCGGTTATTATGCGGCAGGTAAAACCGTAAGCATTTTGGCAGATGCCGCATCCTCCGGTGCGACTTTCGGATATTGGAGCTGTTCTAACAGTAATTTGATTTTCAATGACAGTACGAAGCCAAGCACCAATCTTACCATGGTTGCAGATGATGTAACCGTTATTGCAAACTATGTTGGCCAATACACGTTGGAGGTTGTATACGGAAGCGGAAGCGGAAGCTATCCGGCAGGAACCAAGGTGGCAATCTCCGCTGTGGATGCACCGCAGGGCAGAAGATTTGCAAGCTGGGTATCCGGTACCAGCGGACTGACCATTGAAAGTTCGACAAAAGCGACAACCGTAATTACGATGCCCGCTTCCCATGCCAAGGTAACTGCTACTTATGCAGATACCGGAAGTATCAGCGGTAACTCAACTTCGAACAAGAAGCCATCCCAGAATGGTACCAGTGTTGTGATTACCAAGGATGGAATCTCGGATAAGGATAAGGCATCCGCTTATGTAACCGGTTCTTCTGATAATTTTATTGTGAAGATTTCAGAAAGTCTGGAAGCCGCGGATGAAGTACAGAAGGCTTTACAGAAGAAATATCCGGATATGACCCGTATCAAATATTTTGCCATGGATATCAGCCTGTATGATGCCAAGGGTGAAACCAAGATTACGGACACAACCGGATTAAAGGTGAATATCACCATGCCGATTCCTGATGCGTTAAAAGAATATGCAGGAAACAACAGGGTCGGAGCAGTGGTAAATGGAGAACTGGAGACTTTGAATCCGAAGTTTACTACCATTGACGGAGTACCAAGTGTAAGCTTTACGGCAACCCATTTTTCACCTTATACGATTTATGTAGATACCGGAAATCTGACCGTATCAGATACTTTGGATTCTACACCAAAAACAGGAGATGCCATTCATCCGAAATGGTTCTTAAGTCTTGGACTTGCATGTATTTCTGTAATTCTGTTTACTAAGAAAGACAGAAGATACACGGTCAAGGCGTATCATTAAAAAAGCACTCTGACACACTGGATTTTACAGGTATATTTTATAAAGTGTGTCAGAGACAAAGGATAAACAAAGGAGGCTGTCGTAACTGCAAAATTTGAATGAAATTTTGAATGCGACAGCTTTTTTTCTATTTTGATTTTGATATATAAAGCAGGAACAGGTAAAACTTTTACACAAGTATTCCTGTGTTTCTTAAATAAAAAAGATGAAAAACGGAGGTGAATACATATGAAAATTATCCGCAGAGTCATCGGTACGCTGCTTCTGATTACGGCACTTATTGTAACTCAGATTCCAGAGGTTCCCATCAATGCGGCACCGAGTTCGGACTTTCAAATAGATAAGAATAAACTGGTGAAATATACAGGTACAGCATCCTCTCTGACGATTCCTGATTCCGTAACCGTTATTGGGGCAGAAGCATTTGCAGGTAATACTTCTTTAACCTCAGTCTCCATCGGAAAAAATGTGACGGAAATCGAATATGGTGCTTTCAAGGATTGTACTTATTTAAATTCGATAAAACTTCCGGAGAGTTTAACCGCCCTTGGAAATTCTGTATTCAGCAATAATACATCCTTAAAAAAAATTACTCTGCCCAAAAATCTGGAAAAACTTGGAACAGGAGTTTTTGCAGGATGTAATAATCTGACAGAAATAACGGTAGATAAGGAAAATCCATATTTTACTTTTTATAAAAGCGGATTGTATGATAAAGAGAAAACCATACTATACTGTTATGTTTCCGGTGGCAGCCAGACCAGCTATTCCATGCCGGATACTGTAGAAGATATCAAAGAATATGCTTTTTGGGGAAATGATAATTTAAAGGAGATTTCTTTCAGTTCAAATTTAAAGGAAATTCCAAGCTATGCATTTTCCAATTGCCGGAATCTCCTGGCAATATCCCTGCCTTATTCCGTAAAGGGCATTCAGTCCAAAGCCTTTGAAAACTGTATCAGTCTGCAGAAGGTCATGATTCCGGCATCGGTTTCCTACATTCATGCCACTGCCTTTGACGGATGTCCGAAATTGGTGATTTCCGCAGATTCCGGTACGGTTGCCAATGATTTTTATGAGAACTGGAAACTGGAAAATAATACGAATGTTATCTCCGGAAATGAAAATGGAGATACCGTAGTGGATTCCGGCGGTAATGTATACACGGTAGGAAGTGACGGAAAATTAACCATAACGGAAAAGAACAACAGCAACACGACTTCCAGTGATGCATCCCATGACCCCAGCAACGTAGATTATATTCCGGAATCTGACCCCGTAGCAGAGGCAGAAGACGGAGTTCTTGGAAAAACCATGATTGTGGGACAAAATGCAGTTATCTTTATGGATTCCAATGTGCAGGTAGCTACCACATTAAACGGCAGGAAAGTGTCTGAAAGTGAAGAATCGCAGGGAAATGTAACTTCCGCAAACAAAGACGGCAAAGGAGAAGCACTTCCGAAATATGCGGTTGTGTATGACCACATTGCAGATTATGCCTACTATGGAGACCATGGTTTAGACACTTATACCATACCATCCAATATAACCAGAATCGGGGATTTTGCTTTTGCAAGAAGTAATCTCTCTTCCATAAAGATTCCGAAAAATGTGGAAGAAATCGGCTATGCGGCTTTTTATCACTGCGATAACTTAAAAGAAATCAGCATTCCTTCTTCCGTAACATGGATTGAACCCTCTGCCTTTTCCTATACACCATGGCTGAATGCCTGGGCAGGCAATACGGCGGCCGAAGATTTTCTCGTGGTAGGTGACGGAATTTTACTGGCATATAAAGGAACTTCAAAATATGTGGAAATTCCTGATACGGTAAAAGTAATCGCTCCGGCGTGTTTTATGAATCATACAGAGATATCGGAAGTAAAACTTCCTTCTTCTGTAACAATTATCGGAGAAGAAGCTTTTAAAAATTGCAGCTCGCTTCATAGTGTGCAGGGCGGCAGTAACGTTAAGGAAATACAGGACAGGGCTTTTGAAAATACGGCTCTTGATACCATTACAATTTCTTCTTCCGTAGAAACAATCGGTATCGGTGCTTTTGCCCTGGATTCTTCCAGGGAAAGAACTGTCATCTTCCAGGGAGATAATCTGCCGCAGATAGGTTCTACGGAAAGAACTTCCAATCTGGGAAATGATGTTTTAACACCTGTTTTTAAAGGAAACTGGACAGCGGTATTAAACAGCAAAGACATCGAACTTGAAAATACACTGTTTGATAATGAGGTTTATGGATTCGAAGGACAGCTTGCCGTAAAAGCAGAATCGGGAAATCCGACTGTATTTTCTACCCATACTTTGTCCGATGTAAAAGAAAACATGGTAACCATTTCGGTTGAAGACAGCGAATGGAAAGAAGAAGAGATTCGTGTTTCTTTTCCGGCTTCGGGAAGCTATCATTTATCCATAACAGAACAGCCCCAGACGCAGATAGAGGAAGCCTTCCGCCGTATATACGGAAAAAATGTTCCGGTGATGAAAGCATTTGACATGACCTTGTGGGATGGAACAGATACGGTAAAATTTACGAAGTTGGGAAATACATCCATTACCGTTACAGTACCCCTGCTGGAAAGGATAGAGGGAAACACGATACATGCAGTTGCCATGGATAAGGATAAACAACTGGAAATATTATCCTGCGAGCTGATAAATAAAGACGGCAAAGATTATGTAAGCTTTTCGACCAACCATTTTTCTTCTTTTGCAATTTATGCCATGGGAGAAGACGGCAGTGTCCAGATTGCTGACGGAACTGCAAAGCTTACCACAGTTTCTGCCAAAAAAGACTATTCCCCAAATACCGGAGATAGCAGCATCCATCCAAAATGGTTTGCGGCACTGGGAATTGGTGCCTTGGGAATTGCCTTTATGGCATATAAACCTAAGAAAAAGAAAAGAAGCAGGTAACAAGTCACTTTTTGTCGCATACCCTATAAAAAAAGCAGGAGTATGCAGTGTGGCGTGTGAAAGAACAAATAGCCTGTACGGAAAAAGTACGGCGTAAATATAGCGGTAAAAATATTTCGGCAGCCATTCTTGATACCGGAATATTTTTACATCCTGACTTTGGCAGAAGAATTATCGCTTTCAAGGATTTTGTCAATGGAAGAGAGTCTCCTTATGATGATTGTGGACATGGAACCCATGTGGCAGGCTGTCTTGCAGGAGACGGTTATCTGTCAGAGGGCAGATTCTGCGGTATTGCACCGGATTGTAATCTGGTGATTGGAAAAATTCTGGATAAAAACGGGGAAGGCAGCATTGAGGATATGCTGTCTGCCATCCACTGGATTTTGGAGAATAGGGATGTTTACCATATTCGTATTCTGAATATATCCGTCGGATTTGAAAACAAGGTTTCCGAAGAAAAGCTTTTTGAACTAATGAATGAATTAGAGCTTCTCTGGAGTCAGAACATTCTGGTTGTTGTGGCTGCCGGAAATAAAGGGCCGAAAGCAAAAAGTATTTCTCCGCTGGGAATGCGGAAGAATATTTTAACCGTCGGATGCCATGATTTGGATTATTATAAGGAAGGGGTTACCTTGTGTGAAACTTATTCCGGCCGGGGACCCAGTATTTTTTCCTTAAAAAAGCCGGATTTAGTTGCTCCGGGGACTAACATTTATTCTACCAGCTTTCAGTGTCAGAGAAGCGGAACACATTTTTATGATATATATGAAGCAAAAAGCGGCACTTCTTTCGCGGTTCCTCTGGTCAGTGGTGCGGCGGCTCTCTTACTGGAAAAAAATCCGGCATTTACACCGGATAAAATAAAGTACCGCCTTTGTTATACGGCTACTGATTTGAAAGAGCCCTGGAATAAGCAGGGGTGGGGAATGTTAAATATTGAAAGAGCTTTAGAATAAAATTGTCATTGACACAACACGTATAATTGTATACAATTATACGTGTTGTGTTTTATTCTATTTAAGGAGGACTATAAAATGCCTAATCAGGATATGTTTTTGAATCGGCCGGTTAGTATGAATCCCAAGAATCATCTGTTGGAAATTGAAGAACATATGTATATACTGGATGATGTGAAAAAACCGAATGTTTTTCGGAATATGTTTCCCTATTCAGAGATTCCGAAGATTCCGTTCAACGACAGAACCGTACCTCATAATATGCCGAGAGAGATTTGGATTACAGACACAACCTTTCGTGACGGTCAGCAGTCCAGAGCACCTTATTCCACCGAGCAGATAGTGACGATTTTTGATTATCTGCACAAGCTGGGCGGTCCTAATGGGATGATTCGTGCCAGTGAATTTTTTCTCTATAGTAAAAAAGACAGGGATGCCGTATATAAATGTATGGAACGGGGATATGAATTCCCGGAAGTAACCAGCTGGATTCGTGCCAGCAAGGAAGATTTCAAGCTGGTGAAAGAGATAGGAATGAAGGAAACCGGAATTCTGGTCAGTTGTTCCGATTATCATATTTTTATGAAGCTGAAAATGACACGCCGCCAGGCAATGGATCACTATTTAAGTATTGTGAAGGATTGTCTTGAGGAGGGAATCAGCCCCAGATGTCATCTGGAAGATATTACAAGAGCTGACATTTATGGATATGTAGTGCCGTTTTGTCTGGAATTAATGAAACTAATGGAAGAATATAAGATTCCCATTAAAATCAGAGCCTGTGATACCATGGGATATGGTGTCAATTATCCGGGTGCCGTAATTCCCCGGAGTGTGCCGGGAATTATTTATGCGATTCATAAGCATGCAGGTGTTCCCCATTCCCTGATTGAATGGCATGGACATAACGATTTTTATAAAGCGGTGGTAAATTCGACCACTGCATGGCTGTATGGTTCTTCCGGTGTCAATACATCACTGTTTGGTATTGGAGAGAGAACGGGAAATACGCCCCTGGAAGCCATGGTTTTTGAATATGCACAGTTAAAGGGTGATTTGAATGGTATGGACACCACCGTCATCACAGAACTGGCCCAGTATTATGAAAAAGAAATCGGCTATAAGATTCCTCCCCGAACTCCCTTTGTAGGGAAAAACTTTAACGTTACCAGGGCAGGAATCCATGCTGACGGACTTTTAAAAAACGAAGAGATTTACAACATCTTTGATACGGAAAAATATTTAAACCGCCCGGTACTTTGTGCCGTAAGCAATACCTCGGGACTTGCCGGAATCGCCCACTGGATTAATACGTATTTTAAATTACCGGCAGAAAGACATGTTGATAAAACTTCCGAGCTGGTAAAACAGGTAAAAGTCTGGGTGGATGAAGAATATGCGGCAGGTCGTGTTACAGTACTTACCGATGAAGAATTATTAAAAGTGATTGATGATGTATGTCATAAATTGGGAATTTCCCCTTTTTGTGAAATCAGCCAATAAGTACAATAGAAATGGAGCTTGACATGGGAAGTTACAATGTAAAACAGGAAACAACAGATAAATTTTCATTACGAGGACGTGTGTTTCATAAAATAAGAGAAGATATACTCAGCGGAAAATATAAAGATAATGAAGAGCTGAAAGAGGTTGCCATCGGGGAAGAGCTGGGGGTCAGCCGTACTCCCGTAAGAGAAGCCTTCCGCCAGCTGGAGCTGGAAGGACTGATTCACATTATCCCCAACAAAGGTGCCTACGTTACCGGAATCACCATTAAGGATGTAAAAGATATTTACATGATTCGTTCCCTGTTAGAAGGTTTATGTGCCAGATGGGCCACGAAGAATATTACCCCACAGCAGTTAGAAGAAATGGAAGAAAATGTGTATCTTACGGAATTTCATACAGCCAAGGGGCATACCCAGCAGATTGCGGAGCTGGACAACCGTTTTCATGAAATCATGTATGAAGCCTGCAACAGTAAAATGTTAGAAAAACAACTGCGTGATTTTCATGATTATGTACTGCGGGTACGTAAGAAAACTCTTTCTGAGAATAAAAGGGGAACCGAATCCAATAAGGAACATATCTTTATTCTGGAAGCGATTAAATCCGGTGACCCCCAAAGAGCAGAGGCGGAGGCTTATAAACACGTAATCAGTGCTTATGAAAATATGGTAAAAAACGGACTATATGAAGCTTATGCCACAGAAGAGGAAGAAAAAAACACTCCCTAAACTTGTGTCAGAAGTAATCGAGCTTATCTGACAGGGCAGAATTTGGAAAGGAACGGATAAAAATGGAAAAAATTAAAATGCTGACTCCACTGGTAGAAATGAACGGGGATGAAATGACCCGTATTTTATGGAAAATGATTAAGGAAGAACTTCTTTTACCATATATAGATTTGAAAACTGAATATTATGACCTGGGATTAGAGCATCGCAACGAAACAGATGATAAGGTAACGGTGGATTCTGCTAATGCGACTTTAAAATATGGGGTTGCCGTAAAATGTGCAACCATTACGCCAAATGCCGCCAGAGTAGAAGAATACCATCTGAAAGAAATGTGGAAAAGCCCCAATGGAACCATACGGGCAATTCTGGATGGTACGGTTTTTCGGACCCCTATTATAGTAAAGGGAATCGAGCCTTGTGTGAAAAACTGGGAAAAGCCCATTACCCTGGCAAGACATGCCTATGGTGATGTCTATAAAAACGTAGAGATAAAAGTACCCGGAGCCGGAAAAGCAGAACTTGTATTTACCGCAGAGGATGGAAGTGAAATCAGAGAAGTGATTCATAATTTTACAGGAGAAGGGGTAATACAGGGAGTGCATAATACCTGTGAATCCATCTCCAGCTTTGCAAGAGCCTGCTTTAA
>CAZDAT010000018.1:9765-18473 GCA_964503695.1 uncultured Lachnospiraceae bacterium | reverse complement strand
ACTCTATCTGCTTCTTTACTCATAAAACCAGATTTGGTGTCAAAATGGGTGTCACATGGTGTCAGCCAATTACTAAGCTGCCCTATGATTATAATCCGTAATAAAGATTTCACTGGCAAGTGCCTGTGCCTTGTCAATAATGTGCTCCAACTGTTCCATTACTTCATCACTGAAATATTTTTCACCGCACTGCTCACACTCTTCACAAGGTACATTTTTTACAATAATCACGCAATTTTCCAACGTTACAACATGGGTTGTCACACTTGGAACAGTTGTTTTACATTTGCAATAAAAACACATAATCAGCACTCCTTTCTTGTTTTTAAATCACTTTCAAATTTTTGAAGATTCGGAACATACGCTGTTATTATATACGCGTAATCCTCATCACAGCCAACTACTACATGAATAATCCTATTATCTACTGCGTGCCCATATATCAGACAGCTTGGATGCGGAAAATCTTTTGGATAATCTTCAATTAACTCACCATTTTTAATACATTCCAGAACATCTTCCCTGCACAATCCTCTTTCCCTGATTCTGGCTGCCGCATGGGCAGACCACTTTATTTTCCTTTCCAGACAAAGTTTTTTGATTGTATTTAATATCATCCTGGCACCTTCTCCCTTTATTTATGAAATCCGAATATCCATATTATGTGCCTTTTTGCATCTAACATTCCATGATACAGCTTACGAATATGTGTCTTGCGAATTTTCCTTTTCTTTTTATAGCCATACATTTTCTCCTTTGCTTACATAAGAAAGGCTTCCTGTATAAACATTATATCACACACAACACTCCTTCGCCACACTAACAATTTTAGACTTTTTAGGCGACAACTTTCCAATGTCCTAATGAAAATACAACTCCTGCAAGCCATAGATAACAGGCTGGTGCAGAAGATAAATAACAAGAGAGTGCCTTCCCAAAAAGGAAAACAGAGGAAAGTGCCATGTCATAAAAGGCTGCTTTATAAGTTCATGTTTTTTAAATATTTTGCATAAGAAAAATCCGGTAATAAAAAGAAACAGCCATGGAAATAAGGAAAAATAGTCCGTAGAGAAAAATCCTTTAAATGGGATTCCCAAAAATGCAGACAGATAATCTCTGTTTTTTCCTTGTGCAAGCCTGATAAACAGCACATTTTTAATTCCAAGATATCCGTAATTTATATTTTTTGTAACCAGGAAACTTACAAAGAACACCGCCATTCCCGCCCAAGGTGAGATGCGGTTCAATACTTTTTCCAGCAGGCTTACAATCAGTATACAGGCACCGATACAGGTTAATACCCCGAAGATTATCTGATTTTTAGGCAGCACAAGCATTGTTACCGCCGTTACCAGAAGACCTGCAAGGGAAACCAGAATGCCGTCTTTCCAGTGCCGTTTTCCCAACGAAAAGCAGAAACCGGACAATAAAATAAAGGTCCAGCAGATACTCTGCTGCCAGAAATAAGCCTGTCTGCCCTGATACCATTCCCACTGAATACCATAAATATATACCAGATTCCATACGGCATGATAGCATATCATGCTTATCAGCATAACGCCCCGGATAGAATCCAGTAGGTTTAATCTCTTCTGCTCTTTTTTTGGTTCCATACTGTTGTCTTCCCCGCCTCAATGCTTTTTCTTTTACGCTAGTTTTGTTCCGTCTAAAATTCCCGCCATGGAATCATGCCGGATTTCATAGGTCATTTTTTCTTTCAGCCCCTTTAAATCCAGAGAATATTTCACCCATGAAACCATGTCAAATACTTTAATGTAAAAGCATTTTTCCTCGATATCATACATAATCAGATACTGGGTCATGCTGTCTTTTTGTCCGGTAATCGTTCCATCCGGTTCTATTTTGGTATAATGAAAAAGTCCCTGATTGCGGGGTTCATTCACAGCATTCATCAGATTGCTTCCAAGTGCCAGCATTTTCTCATCTTCAAACTCATTACCACAGTGGTTCAGGGCTTTTAATACAGCCACCCGGATAAATCTGTCATAAGAGCTGTAGGAAGCAGGAAATGTTCCTGTCTTGGATAAGTGTCCGGCTCTTTCATCTGACTTAATTTTTCGCCCGTCTAAAACAAGCTCCGTAATGGTTCCATTTTCCAATCCCTGTTGCATTTCCGGTGACTGTGACAAGAACCATGACAGATTTTCAAGCTGCTTATCGTAGGTCGGGGAATTGGTCATAACTCCTAAAATCTCTTCATTTTTATATATTTTTAAGATTCCGGGATGTTCCCGGTCTGCCGCTTCGAGAATTACTTCTTCTCCATTTTTGTCCATAAAGAAGTAATGCATGGCAGCCTGCACACCGCTTTTTCCATAAGGAATATTTAAAATCTGAACCTCTCTTGCCAATGCTGTTACCTGCGAAACATCTTTACATGACGACAGGATTTTGGTTACAAGCTCCATTCCCACATATCCTTTTTTTCCTTCTTCCGGCTTTTCCACACTGGTGCCTTCATAAAGCATCAGAAGTCCGCCGGTAAGCCCATGCTCATTCACTCCATCTAACATCCAAGTGTCCAACGTATTATAAGTCATACCAAGAAAAGAATATTCACTGTTTTCTTTCCTGCCGTCACAATATTCTATTTTTTCTCCTGCTGCCTGGCATACTACATGAGCCCCATCCTTCCAGAGGTCTGTTTCTATGTCACAGGTACGAAACCAATAATGTCTGCCGCTTTTCGAAGTCAGGCTCATGCAGGAACAGGAAGCCGGAATAAATTCTTTCGTATTACCTATTGTCTTTCTTCTTTTTTCTTGCTTCATTTCTTTATCCTTTCCTTTTTCTTTATAGTATTTCCACTTTCTAGTTTAACAACCAGATTCCCAGATTTAAATATCCGGCAAAACTAAGCCACAGCAGGTAGGGAACATTCAGAAGGGCTGCCGTTTTTGAAACCACTCCAAACTCCACTATCATCTTTGCCACCAATATCCACAAACATACCAGCCATAAAAATGCGAAAAAGTACCACTGGAAACAGAAGAAAAAAACAGGCCACAAAAAATTTACAAGTAACTGATATCCATAAGTCGTAAGTGCCTGCCGGATTTTTATTTCTTCTTTTCTTCCCTCTTCTTTATTTTCCGAACTCTGATTCCCACTTATACAGACCAGATAGGAGCTGATTCCCATCAGTGTATACAAAATTGTCCATACAACAGGAAACAGCCATGCGGGTGGTGACAGGGCAGGCTGATACAGCACATCAAACTCCTGCATTCCTCCCCTTGTTAAAAAACCTGACAATGCTCCTGTTGTCAGCGGTATTAAAATAGCTGCTATCAGTGCTTTTAAATTTTTTATCATGACACATACCTTTTTTAAAGTTTTCTTTCTCTAAGTTATGTTTTCATGATTTCTAATATGATATCTTTCCTTTGTTTGTGATATCGTTTTTACTTATTTAAAAAATGAGGCTGTGGCATTTCTGCTACAACCTCATCTGTTTTCACAGATATGCTTTAACTATTGTTTTTCTTCTTCGTATTTTCCCTCTTCCTGTAAGTAAGGAACCAGATGTTTAAAGATTCTTTTATCGCCATGTTTTCCTGCCACATATTGCAGCACTGCAAAAAACAATGCTCCGATAAAGTTTACCAGTAAATCCTCCATGGTATCTATCAGACCAATATCCAGATAACCGTTAATATTCAAATCCTGTCCATTCACCACCGTCTGCGTTATCCCCGAAATCATCACTCTGGCATTTTTTCTCGTCGGGTCCAGATAGGTAGACGATATCTGCTGTATTACCGTATCTTTCTGCATATCCAGACAAAAAAATGTATCCATTCCAAACTCAAAAAATTCCCATAAGACCCCTACGGTCATGGAAAAACAAAAAGAAACCACTGCCAGGAAAAATGGAGACAACTGAAAAGGAACCCTTTTATCCCGATTCAGAATTTCCACCAAAGAAACTCCCAGTGCTGCACACAAAAAACCATTCAGGGTATGCAGTATGGTGTCCCAATTGGGAAAATGAATGTAAAAAGCTGAGATTTCTCCCAGAATTTCCGCCGCAAAAATAAATAATAAAATTATAATTTCCAGTGTCGATGGAAATTCCACCTTAAACGTTACCTGTAAGACACTTGGGACAATCATAAGTGCCAGTGTCAGGACACACAGGAAGGCATTCTCAAAATTACGGTTAAATAACTGCAATATCATCATTACAATTACTAAAACACGAAGGACACTGTATACCAGAAACGTTCTTCTGTTTTCCCTTAATTCTGTCTGCAATGCCTGATAAAACTTTTTTCTTTTCTCTTTTCTACTTTCTTTTTTTGTCATAACTTCTTTTAAGCAATCCTCTTTATTTATGAAATTCCATACTGTATTGCTTTTTACCTGTTTCTCCTTTCGCCAAGACATTTACACCGATTTTTTCATCTATGGTTCCTGTAAAGCCA
This sequence comes from uncultured Lachnospiraceae bacterium, assembly GCA_964503695.1. GTDB lineage: Bacteria > Bacillota > Clostridia > Lachnospirales > Lachnospiraceae > SFDP01. The sequence goes on along the minus strand of CAZDAT010000018.1, from coordinate 14,025 downwards.
TGGTCATCGGTTCTTCCTGCCCATGGTTCAAGACAGATAAAGTTCCCATCTTCCTTCGCCCAGATGCCAAATCCCGGAAAATCTTTGCATTCCATGGTTATAAAAGGTGTTTTATCCGGTCTGCATATTCTTACTTTCTCAAATTTCTGATAATCAAAGATTAATGTAATATAGGCATCCTTATGAAATTTCATGAATCCCTGCTCCAGTGCAACTGTTTTCGTATCTGTAGGTGCTGCAAAACCGGATTCTTCATTTACCCCGAAATAGGTAATGCTGTCACAATCGACAAATTCCAGATAATATTCTTCTTTGGCTTTTGGGTCTTTTTCCGGTGTGGCAAAACCCGGATGACCACCGATAAAATAATACATGGTATCTTCGCCCAGATTTTTTACTTCCCATTTCACATGAAGCTTTCTCGGATTTTCCCTATCCAGTTCATGAGTTACCAGGAGTTCAAAATCAAAAGGATAATTTTTTCTGGTTTCTTCTGTTGCAAAAATCCGATGCGTCACACTGTATTCATCTTCTTTCACACATTCAAATTCCATGTCCCTGACAAATCCATGCTGGGTTTTCATCTCATATTCTTTTTCCCCAATACGGTATACTCCGTCTATCACTTTTCCCACAAAAGGAAAAAGAAGCGGTGCATGGCGGTTCCACACTTTAGGATCCGCATCATGTATCCGTTCCACCCTGCTTTCCTTATCCCATACACTGCATAACTCTGCACCCAGGTCACTGATACTGATTTTTAAAAATTCATTTTCCAACACACGTACTGCCATTTTTTTCTCCTCTTTGACTTACCTCGTTCTAAAATACATATTCTATCCAGTATGTTACCACTTTTATATGAATCCTACAAATTAAATAATTATAAATATCTTGAAATTCTTGGGGAGTTTTCTAATTAGTATAGTTTTTCATATATCTCGAAGATAGTTATTTGAAGCAATTGCCTGCACAAAATAACATTGCTTACTAAACTAAAACACTTATCCCTCTCTAAAAAAGCAGCCACCTTAAGAAAATTAACTTTTAAAAATCCACATAATATACAAATAAAACGACTTTTGAACACAAGTGAAATGGAGTTTTATTTGTATATTATGCTGTTCTTTTTAATAATTAAATCTTAATGCGGCTGTCTTATCTTTTATATCTTTATTTTATTCCAAATCTTCTCCGTTAGAAGCAATTACCTTTTTATACCAGTAAAAAGATTTTTTCCGGAAACGTTTTAAAGTTCCTTTTCCTTCATTATCTAAATCTACATAAATAAAGCCATATCGTTTTTTCATTTCTCCCGTGGAAGCACTGACCAAATCAATACAGCCCCAGGAGGTATACCCTAACAATTCCACAGCATCCTTCATTGCACGAATATGCTGTCTCATCCCCATTTGGGAAAATACGGCTCCATGCAATGGACAGACGAAAGGTTTTAAATCCCATTTCATTTTCCTCTTTTCTTTATCTTAATTTTTCCGTTGCTTTCGCCCGACCCCCAGCCTATCAGTGCTCTTTACTTTTACTGTTTTTACCAACCAGTAATTCCATCGGTCCCTCTATGCCAAAGGGTTCTATCACAAGATAGTGGTCAAGTGCTGTCCGCATCTGTGTTCCCAAAGTATTCGTCACTTCTATCCGCAGTGTATTCTCTCCCTGCCTTACAAGCTTTGATAACTCAAAGGTATATGGTTTACATAACCTTACACCCGCTGTTTTACCATTCACAAACACTTCCGCGGTTTCATATACCGTTCCTAAATCCAGCTTTACTGCTTCTGCTTTCTCTTCAAAAATAATCTTCGTTTCATAAGCTGCGGTTCCCGTTTTATCTTCCCATTCTGGCAGGTTTTGAATACAGGCTGGCTCATGAATTTCTTCTATGGCAGTAAAGTCCGGATAGGAAAAACTGTCTGCAAACGATACTTTCCAGTTTTCCGGTAATGCGCTTCTTTCCCATACATAGTTTTTTTCCTCTTCTGCTTCTTCCTCTTCACCAAAAATCCAGACAGCAGATTCATATGGTGTCAGTTCCAGCAAAAATCCTTCTCCGTCTGTCTTTAGTTTTTTCCTGGTTCCATCAAACGGCTGATAAGAGATTCCCTGTTTTTCTTTCAAATATACTTTTACAGAAATCTTTTCATATATATTCTCATTGAAAAACATATACAGCTTTTTCCCATCTTTTTCGTATTCTCCAACCACCAGATAAGGCTCCTCGTTTTCTAAGATTACCGCACGGTATTTTTCCAGTTCTTCTCCCAGCCTGCCAAGAGAAATTACCTGTCCTGTTTTTTCAAATTCCCTGTAAAGCTCTTCATTTGCATTGCCTAATAACACCTTTGGTCTGTTTTCCAGAAAAAGTATTTTAACCTTCTTTCCTTCCATGGCAACCATTTTTTCTGCCATATCTGCCGGAATGGCCTCTCCATATGGAATTACCAATACTTCCATTTCCTGCTTATTTATCACATAACTGTTTTGCTCTATCAGTGCTTCTTTGATATAGTCTCTTGAAACAATATCAAAGGATATCTGATGTATTGTAAGTTCCCTTGCAGGCTTTTCTATCGGCATGCATATACCTGCCCATTCCATTTCTGCCGGATAATAAACTCCTACTTTTGCCGGATGTACTCCCCCGCGAAAAAGCTGCATGGTACGATTCACATAGTCCGAAAAAACCTTGTAATAACGAAACTGCGGATTATGACCATGAGCATAAAAATGTGGCGGACAATCCCAGTCCGGAAATTCCTTCGGATTAAAAGCATGAGGAACCAGATAATTTACGCCCCGCACCATAAGATGGTCCGCAATCCACTTCATCATCTTTAATCCTTCATTCCAGCCATAGGCTCCAAAAGCCTCGCACATGGTACGCCCCTTTTTCCCTGCATCCAGATGTGCCCCGGAGCTTCCAAGCTTTGCTAAAGCATAATGGTAAAATTCCCCATTACTGCCTCCTGTATTAAACGCATCATGATGATAACACATCCCCGGAACAATCTGACCGCCAATGACATCTATTCCTGAAAAATCCATATCCTTTTGTCCCCGGAAAAAATGTCCCGTTCCATATCCCAGTCTTGCATGGGCACCATTATCTTCAATGGTATGTCCCAGATACCAGACTCCATGCTCTTTACACCAGTCACCTAAAACCCTGGTAAAGTTTTTCTCATACAATTCGGTAATAAAATCCATATACTGAAACCGAATCTGTTTTTCTTTTCCTTCTGCCGCTGTCCAGAGAAGAGGCAGATATTTCATATCAAAACCTAATTCTTTTTGCAGTCCTTCTCTCCATGGAAGCACCATATCCGGTGTTCCTATTTTTGCCTCAGTCCCCTTTTGATTCCCAAATCTTGGTTCATCAGAAAAGAATCCCTGAATGGTCTTTCCAAACTCATCTCCATAATGTAGAAAATGTGGTTCATATACTTCCTCTATCAGAACCTCAGTTGCCTCTTTTACCAAAGGATTCAGATAATCCTTCGTAGCTTCTTCTCCGTTTTTGGCAGTTTCATATACGCAAAATACACTCCATGCTCCCACCGGAATATCTAATGTAAGAAGGCGGTCACTCATCCGCATATATTCCGTAATATCCGCCAGAGTATCCGGTAAAATAGCATCTTCTTTCTGCGTGGTTTCCGAGGTACGTTTTGCCAGATAAACTCCTAAAATTTTCTCCGACATATCCGGCTTATCCCATGGTCTCCCCTTTAACATTTTAAAATCAATACGAGCCCCCTTCATCGGTCCCTGCACATCGTATCTTCTCATATCCAGATAGATTTTTTTATACTGGGGATAGCAGTCCCTGATTTTTCCATTGGCAAATCCGGTAGGGAAATGGGAATCATCCAAAATCCACATTTTCATTCCAAGCTTTTTAGCTTCAGACAGGATGATATCCATATCCTTCCACCATTTATCACCCACAAAATCAGGATGGGGTCTTGCTTCCACACAAATGCCTTTCATACCGGAGGCAGCAATCTTTTCCATATATAAACTTAATACTTCCGTTTCTTCTCCATGTTGCCAGAAGAAAGGATATAAGCTATTTTCCATCGTCATTCATTTTCTCCTCATATCATGCCATTAACTTCTGTATTTGTTCAAGCAGCCATTCTCTCCCTGCCGCTCCCTGAACAGTCTCTTTTTCCGTAAATGCCATTGGAATAAATCCAAGAAACTTGCCTGTCACATTTTCTGCCTTCTCTTCCCCATTTA
>CAZDAT010000018.1:0-9665 GCA_964503695.1 uncultured Lachnospiraceae bacterium | reverse complement strand
TTTCTGCCTTCTCTTCCCCATTTAAAGTTCCTGTAATTTTTATGACTTCGTCATACATTTTCCCCACTTTCGGACCAACTACCACCTGATATTGTCCTGCGGCTTCCACAACCTGAATCACACCTTCAACAGCTTCTATTTTGGCAGTATTTTTTCTTGCAATTTCTGAGTCTTTTAAAGTAAAACGTACTCTGGTAACACAATGAACTACCTGTATCACATTTTCTGTGCCACCGACCAAATCTACTATCTGCTTCGCTGCTAATGTAAAATCAATGTTTCCCATGTTTTTTCTCCTAAATTTTCTTTTGTCGATTTCGAAATCTGTTCAGCTTTTACAATATACATTTTACTTATGTTTTTCTTCCTTTATAATATCAAAACCATTTTAATTTATTGACCATTTCCACACTCTCTGTTACCATAATAATAAATTACACCAAGCATACCAGATTACCTGCAAGGAGCACTCTCATGAATTTAACTGCTTTAGACCATTTTCTCAAAACTTTGTCCCCAAAAGAAGAACTCTATAAAAAGGGGGAACGTTTTGAATTATGGAATTCTCTTGAAAAAACAAGAATAGATGGAAGAGAAATTTTACTTATGTCCAAACAGGACAAAAACAGCATCGTTCCTTCCCTTCCATGGAGTCTGGACCAGCGGGAATTTCAGGTTAATACCTTTCCCCTTTTTGTAAAACGAAACTCCCGCTTTAATCCGGTACCTGAACATATCCACTCTTATCTGGAACTAAACTATGTTTATTCCGGAACCTGCCCGCAGACCGTTGATGACAAACCTGTAACTTTAAGAAAAAACCAGGTATTATTAATCGACACCGGCTGTCCGCATTCTGTAGAAGGCTTAGGAGAAAATGATGTTATGATTAGTGTTCTGATTGAGAAATCTTTTCTGTATTCTCATATGTTTTCTCAATTTTCCAAGGACAGTATCGTATCACGTTTTTTTATTCAGGCTATGGATGAAAAAACAAGCCATGACCACTATCTGCTTTTTCATTCAGAAAATAATCGTAGGATTTCACTCTTTTTTCAGGAGTTTTTCTGGGAATTTTTCGACCCTTCCATCAATTCAGGAGATATTCTGACACATTTATTTTATCTGATTATGGCTGAACTGATTAATGTGTATGAAAATGATATGGTAAAAGAGGAAGGTTTTGCCACCGTCAGTCAGATTGCCCCTATTATCCGCTATATGGAACGCAATTTTCTGACCTGTACTTTAGAATCCTTATCCGAAATTTTTCATCTCAGCCCCAATTATATCTCTACTTTATTAAAACGATATACAAAACATAATTTTATCCAGTTAAGTCAGTCTTTAAAATTAGACTACGCAGCTGGACTTTTGAAAAATTCTGACCTGTCCGTTACCGATGTTGCCAATCAGTCCGGTTACGAAAATGTCACCTTCTTTTACAAAAAATTTACGGCAAAATTCGGCTGTAGCCCTAAAGAATACAGAAAAAGACTGTCACATTAAGAAAATTAACTAAAAAAATCAACATTATATACAAATAAAACGACTTTTGAACACAAGTGAAATGGAGTTTTATTTGTATATAATACTGTTCTTTTTAATAATTAAATCTTAATGCGACAGCCCCCTTTTCCGAATTTTCACAAAATATTATCTGCTGATATTTTTCGCAACTGTATATTTCTAACCCCCAAACATGGTTCGACAAGTATATCCTTACCTCTACATCTTCAAGATTTCTTCTGTCTTTTCCAAATCAGAGGTACGGATAATAATTGTTGCTCCCCTGGTTCCTGCTTTCATGGAATAGATATATTCAATATTAATGTCAGCTTTTGTTATCTTGGTTAACACTTCCTGTAACTGCCCTGCTTCATCTGCCACATCCACGGCAAGAACAGGAGTGAGCATGGCAGAAAAACCTTTTTCTTTTAAAGCCCTTCTTGCCGTTTCCGGTTCTGATACAATCATTCGTACCAGACCATAATCTGTGGTTTCTGCCAGAGACAGGGAATGGATATTAATATTTTCTGATTTCAAAGTCTCCAATACCTGCTCCAGACGGCCTTCTTTATTTTCCATAAATACCGATAATTGATTTATTAACATAGTACCACCTTTCTGTCGCTTTTTCGTCACTTTTTCACCTTTACCGCAAAAAATCTCAGACTAATTTACGTTTGTCAATCACGTGAACTGCTTTTCCCATGCTTCTTTCAATGGTTTTGGGCTCTACCGGTTTTACTTTTACGGCAAGCCCGATGGCCTGCTGAATCACATGTGCAATTTTCTTTGTCATATTTTCCAGTTCCCCGATTCTGTCAAAGAAGAAAGCTTCATCGACTTCTACCTGTACTTCCAGGGTGTCCAGATTGTTGATACGGTCAACTATCATCATGTAATGCGGCGAGGTTTCTCCCATTTCCAGAAGAGCTGCTTCCACCTGTGATGGAAATACATTGACTCCCCGGATAATCAGCATATCATCCGAACGGCCTTTGAAACGGCTGATTCTTGCCAGGGTTCTTCCGCATTCACACTTATCATAGCTGATGCTGGTAAGGTCACGGGTTCGATAACGAAGAAGGGGAAGTCCTTCTTTGGTAAGTGTGGTAAATACCAGTTCTCCGGTTTCGTTTTCTGCACAGGCTTCTAAAGTCTCCGGATGAATTACCTCCGGCAGGAAATGATCCTCATATACATGAAGTCCTTTATGACAGATGCAGTCACAGGCAACGCCCGGACCCATGATTTCTGATAATCCATAAATGTCAAAAGCATTGATGTGCAATTTTTCCTCTATCTGTTTACGCATCTGCTCGGTCCATGGCTCTGCTCCGCAGATAGCCGCTTTTAACTGGATGTTACCGATATCGTTGTCTGCCTCCAAAGTTTCCGCTATATGTAACAGATAAGAAGGCGTACAGGCAATGGCGGTAGCCCCAAAGTCCTTCATCATGGTGGTCAGCTTTTTGGTATTTCCCGTAGACATGGGGACTACCGTTGCTCCTAATTTTTCCGCACCATAGTGTGCCCCCAGTCCTCCGGTAAAAAGCCCATATCCATAAGCAATCTGGATGGTATCTTCTCTGGTAAGTCCTGCCTGTGAAAATGCCCTTGCCACACATTCTGCCCAGATATCAATATCCCTTCTGGTATACCCTACTACGGTAGCTTTTCCGGTGGTTCCGCTGGAAGCATGTACCCGCACAATCTGGGACTTGGGAACCGCAAACAGACCAAAGGGATAATTATCCCTTAAATCTGCTTTCGTCGTGAAGGGAAGCTTATGAATATCTTCCAGTCCCCGGATATCTCCCGGTTCCATTCCAAGCTTCTGCATTTTTTTACGATAAAATTCTACATTATGATACACCCGGTCCACCTGCTTTACCAGACGGGCACTCTGGAGTTTGTGCATCTCATCACGGCTCATACATTCTTTTGCTTCATTCCATATCATTTTTCCATAACCTCCATGGTTTTATCACACTTATTTCTCATATCCTTTTAAGAAAGCTTTTTGATTTATTTCTATGGTTTTCGGCGGTACTGTTTTTTCAATCACCTTAAGCCACTCTTCTTTTGTAAAGTCCATATGTCTTGCCGCCATTCCAAGTAAAAGAAGATTAAAAACTTTGGAATTTCCAAGTCTTAATGCTTCTTCCATGGCATTCATACTGTAAACAGTATACTCTTTTCTTAAATCCTCCAATATGTTTTGAGGGTATTTATCCTGTCCTGTGACTACCGTAATGGGTTCTATTTTTTGCTCATTTACCACCAGCACACCTTCCTTTTTTAAAAAATGTGCATACCTTTTTGCTTCCAACTGCTCAAAAGCTATCAGTAAATCTGCCTGCCCCTCTTCCACAATAGGCTCTGCCACCTTTTTACCGAAACGTACAAAAGTAACCACACTGCCGCCTCTTTGTGCCATTCCATGGACTTCGGAAAGTTTTACATCATATCCGGCATCCACCATAAGAGCCCCTAAGATTCTGCTGGTAAGCAGTGTTCCCTGTCCGCCTACACCAACAATCATAATATTTTTTGTTTTTTCTTCCATATCTCTACCAAGGGACTGCCGCATGAAGATTTACTTAATTTTTTTCTTCATGCGACATCCCCTCCTTTCTGCATTTTTCCTTTTATTTTTCCACCGTTTCAATAGCCCCTAATTTACAGAGACTTTTACAAAGTCCGCAGCCATTGCACATGGTCTCATCAATCTGAATACTGCCATCTTCTTTTCTGGTAATTGCAGGACAGCCGGGTTTTAAGCAGGCTCCGCAGTGTTTACACTTTTCAGGAACAGGAACGCACTTCGTTGTAAATTTATTTCCCTTTAAAAGTACACAGGGAGACTTTGTGATAATTACCGATACTTCATCCTTTGCCGTTTCTTCTTTTACAATTCTTTCCAGCTCTGCGGTATCAAAGGCATTTACTTCCACAACATTTTTGATTCCCATGGCTTTGCAGAGGTGATAAATACTGATGGCAGGAACTTCTTCTCCTTTTAATGTTTTTCCCGTTGCCGCATGGTCCTGATGTCCGGTCATACCTGTGGTGGAATTATCCAGAATCATGACCGTTCCGGTTCCCTGATTGTATACCATATTCATAAGGGAATTAATACCGGTATGCATAAAGGTGGAGTCTCCAATCACTGTCACCCAGTTTTTGATATATTCCTTCCCTTTTGCTTTTTCCATTCCATGAAGGGTGGAAATACTGGCTCCCATACAAATCGTGGTATCTACCACACTTAAAGGTGCCACTGCCCCAAGTGTATAACATCCGATATCTCCCGCCGCATGAATTTTCAGCTTATTTAATACAGAATAGACACTTCTGTGAGGACATCCGGGACACAAAATCGGAGGTCTGGCAGGTACCCGGGCAGCCTGTTTTAACTCGCATTCTTCTTGTAAAACTGCCTTTCGGAGCATATTGGCACTGTATTCTCCCTGTCTGGTAAAAATTTCTTTTCCGATACAGGAAATTCCCCATGCTTTAATCTGTTCTTCAAATACAGGCTCCAATTCTTCAAATATGTATAGGGTTTCAACTTTTGCCGCAAAGTCTTCAATTAATTTTCTTGGAAGAGGATGCACCAGTCCCAGCTTTAACACACTGGCATCCGGACAGGCTTCTTTTACATACTGATAGGCAATACCACTGGTAATAAATCCTATTTTTGTATTGCCCATTTCCATCTTATTAATCGACATACAACAGGCATCTTCTGCCATCTGTTTTAGTCTTTTTTCCACATAGACATGTCTGCCCTTTGCATTTCCCGGCATCATCACGTATTTTGCAGGATTTCTCACGTATTCTTTATCTTCCGGCTCACATCTGTCTTCCAGCGTTACCGTTCCCTGGGAATGGGAAAGTCTGGTGGTGGTTCTTACAATGACCGGAGTATCGTATTTTTCAGATAGTTCAAAGGCATATTTCATAAAATCTTTTGCTTCCTGCGAATCCGAAGGTTCCAATACCGGAACCATGGCGGCACGAGCCACACATCTGGTATCCTGCTCATTCTGGGAAGAATACAGCCCCGGGTCATCCGCTGCCACTAATACCAGTCCGCCATTCACTCCACTATAAGAAATGGTATACAAAGGGTCACTGGCAACATTGACTCCTACGTGCTTCATGGAAGCCATGGAACGCACACCACTGATGGAGGCTCCGATTGCCACCTCCATGGCAACTTTTTCATTGGGAGACCATTCTGCATAAATTTCCGGATACTTTACAATATTCTCACTGATTTCCGTACTGGGGGTTCCGGGATATGCCGCAGACACCTTCACCCCTGCCTCATATGCCCCTCTGGCAATCGCTTCATTGCCAAGCATAATTTTCGTTTCACTCATAATCGATTCCTTCTTTCTATCTGTTCACTTCTTCTTTTGTCAGGTCTTTCTCCCATATTATGGAGTTTTACTTTCTTTTATGTATTTTCTCTATCTTCTTTTCCTGCTGTAGCTTTTCTCCACTGCCATCTGTCTCATCCCAGATTCTGTTCTGCAATCAGACGGTTTGTGCCATACATTTCTCGAAGCTTTGGTTTTTCAATCTTTCCGGTAGGATTTCTTGGAATTTTTGCAAAAATAATTTCATGCGGTCTTTTATATCTGGGAAGTGCCAGACAAAAACTGTCCATTTCTTCTTTTGTCATGCTTTCCCCTTCTTTTAATTCAATAATCACCGCTGCAATTTCTCCCAGTCTCTTATCCTTCAGACCAATCACCGCCACATCGTGCACTTTTCCATTGGTACGGATAAAATCTTCAATCTGCACCGGATAGAGATTTTCACCACCGCTGATAATAACATCTTTTTTCCTATCCACCAGAAAGAGGAAACCATCTTCATCCTCTTTTGCCATATCTCCCGTATATAACCAGCCATTTTCCAAAACCTCTCTGGTTGCCTTTTCATCCCGATAATAACAGGTCATCACACCGGGACCCTTTACGGCAAGCTCTCCTACCTCGCCTTTTTCCACTTCTTTTTTATTTTCATCCACAATCTTGGTTTCCCAGCCGTAGCCCGCTTTTCCAATGGCACCTACTTTATGGATATTTTCCACTCCCAGATGCACACAACCGGGACCAATGGATTCCGAAAGCCCATAATTGGTATCGTAAAGATGGTTTGGAAAAACAGCTTTCCACTTTTTAATCAGACTCCGGGGAACCGGCTGTGCACCGATATGCATCAGCCTCCACTGCTTCAGCTCATAGTCTTTTAAATTGATTTTTCCGTTTTCAATGGCTTCTAGAATGTCCTGTGCCCAGGGAACCAAAAGCCATACAATGGTACATTTTTCCTTGGAAACTGCATCCAGAATAAATTCCGGTCTGGTGCCTTTTAACAGCACTGCCTTTCCCCCGGATAAAAGACTGCCAAACCAGTGCATTTTCGCTCCCGTATGATACAAGGGAGGAATGCACAAAAATACATCATTTTTCGTCTGTCCATGGTGATTTTGCTCCACCATGCAGGAATGTACCAGACTTCTGTGTTTATGTAAGATTGCCTTGGGAAATCCTGTAGTTCCGGAAGAAAAATAAATTGCCGCATCGTCATCATCGGAAAGCACCATCATAGGAGTCTGACTGGAACAGTTCGCCGCCAAAAGATGATAATCATCTGCAAAACCGGGGCATCCTTCTCCCACGTAAATCAGAAGCCTGCCTTTGCTGATTCGGTCTGCAATCTCTTCCACACGACCAATAAATTCATTTCCAAATACCAGAACATCCACCTGGGCCAGATTGATACAATATTCAATCTCATCCGCAGAATAACGGAAATTTAAGGGAACAGCCAGTGCTCCTGTTTTTAAAATTCCAAAATAAACAGGAAGCCACTCCAGTCCATTCATCATTAAAATGGCTACCTTATCCCCTTTTCTGATGCCTCGCTGAATCAGCAGATTGGCAAATCGATTTGCTTTTTCATTAAAAACAGTCCAGGTAATTTCCCTGCGGTAACTGGTCTTCGGTGTTGGCTCTATCAGCTCATATTCCTTCCACGTTACCCTCCGGTCTTCTTTAATCTCCGGATTAATCTCCACCAGACATACATCCTGTGGGAACAGCCTTGCATTTCTCTCTAAAAACTCTGTAATGGGCATTTTAATTTTCCTCGTTTTCTTTGCTTTTGTACTTTAACACTTTCTCTCATTAAATTATTTTAATTATAGCAAATCCATCCTGCCGGGTCAACGAGAAACAGGGTAATTATTGGAAAGAGGATGATATTTTGTATTTTTTCTTTATTTTGTTCCATACCACCAGATAACAGATGACGTGTGTAAACAAGGTCAGAGTCCAGGAAATCGGATATGCATAATATACCGTCTCTATGGTATGATATTGTTCCAATTTAAAAAGGAAGAAAATCCATGCCATTCTGAATGCACAGGCTCCAAGTAAGGACACAATCATCGGCATTACCGAATATCCCAGTCCCCGCAGTGCTCCCACCATGCTGTCCATCATTCCGCACAGGGCATAAGTAACCGCAATAATGGATAAACGTTTCATTCCTGCAAGAATCACAACCTCACTGTCAGAATACAGATGTAAAAGCGGCTCTCCTAAAAAATATACTCCATTTCCCAGAATCAGACCAACTCCCAGAACACAAATCTGTGATGTAATCACCACTTTATTAATCCGTTCAAATTTTCCAGCTCCCATATTCTGGCTGATAAAGGCTACTACAGCCTGCGAAAAGGCATTCATGGCTACATATACAAATCCCTCTATATTCTGTGCCGCGGAATTGCCTGCCACTACCGTAGCCCCGAAGCTGTTTACCGAAGATTGTATGACTACATTAGAAAGAGAAAACAAAGAACTCTGTATTCCTGCCGGAAGTCCAATCTGTAGTATTTTCAGTAAAATTTCCTTATCGATTCCCAGACACTTAAACTCAAACCGGATGGCACTTTCTTCACGCATCAGACAGTAAATTACCAAAGCTGCAGAAATATACTGTGATACCACTGTCGCTATGGCTACTCCTGCCACACTCATCTGCAAAGGAATTACAAATATCAGATTTAATATTACATTTACAATTCCTGCAAACGTCAGATAATATAGTGGCCGTTTGGTATCTCCCACTCCTCTTAAAATGGCTGCACCAAAATTGTATACCATAGTGGCAGGCATTCCAAGAAAATAAATTTTTAAGTAAAGCGTAGATAAATCTATTACTTCCGGGGGACTTTGCGTCAAAATCAAAATCTGTTTTGCGGCAATCTCACCCAATATCGTCAAAAGTACACCGCTTATCACACTGATACTTATGGCAGTATGCACTGTCTGTTTCAGTCGTCTTTCCTGTTTTGCCGCAAAATGTCTGGCAACCAGCACATTTACACCCACAGATAAGCCCATAAAGACATTGGTCAAAAGATTAATGATAGAACCGTTAGAACCAACTGCCGCCAGTGCATGGTCACCTGCAAATTTTCCTACAATAATAACATCCGCCGCGTTAAAAAATAACTGCAGAATGCCGGATGCAATCAGCGGTAATGAAAATATCAATAGTTTATTCAGAATAGAGCCCTCGCACATATCCATGGTATATGTTTTTGTCTGTTTTCCTTCCATAATTCTTCTCTCCTGTATTTTTCATTTTCTACTATCGTTTTATTTCAAATAGTCTGCAATGTCAATATACAATCCTACAAAAATATTGCTGCTTTCACAACCTGTTTCTTATGTTGTCAAACAGCAGTTTATTCTTATAAAGATTAGAGTATTAAAAGTGATTACGGATTATTTCGAGGCTGCCGCATTAAGAAAATCAATAGTAATTCTTACATGAATACCTGAAGTTTCTTCTGTTCTGTTTTCGGTAATTCTAAAAATTCTGCCGCTTCTTCAAATGTCATCTGCATTTTTTTCATTACTTTTTCAACCGAATGTCTGAATGCTGAAATTTCTCCCTCATTTCTGCCTTCGGCAAGTCCAGCTAATCTTCCCTCACTTCTTCCTTCTTCAAGTCCAGCCAGTCTTCCTTCAATCCTGCCCTCACATCTTCCCTCTTCCTTATAATCCTCAAATGCCTGACACATATCGTATACCTCCTCACCTTTCTCGTTTTTCTTCATTATC
>CAZDAT010000017.1:0-18701 GCA_964503695.1 uncultured Lachnospiraceae bacterium | reverse complement strand
CCCGACCTTTTGGTCCGTAGCCAAACGCTCTATCCAGCTGAGCTAAACGCACACATCACTTGTTGTCACCGACAACAGTGATATAATACCTTATTTAGGAATTGCTGTCAACCCCTTTTTTTATATTTTTTATAAAATCTTACATTCCCATACATCTACGCCGCTGTCCTGAAAAATGGCATAAAGACGTTCTCTTAATTTTTCTTTGGTTACGCCTTTTTTCAAAATCACCTGAAGGAAGCCGCCGCCGCCTGCACCGGAAATAAATTTTCCATCTATCAGGTCTTCACACGCGAGGAAAATCTGCTGAATACAGGTATTGGTGGAGCCTTTATCCAGTTGAATGGACAAATCCCAGTGTTGATTTAAAAGCTTGGCAAAGCCGTCAATATTGCCCTGCTCCAGTTCAAACTGCATCAAAACAGCAAGACGCTTCATTTTATGGAGGGCATCCAGGGATTCTCTCCGGTTACCGATATAGCCGCCTACCACATCACGAAGAAGATTTCTTGCAAGACGCCTTTGTCCGGTATAAATAAGGGCAAATCGTTCCTGCAACTCTTCCAGCGTTTCTTTCTTTAAAGTTATGGGTGTTACCTGAATCTTCTGGTCAATTCCCGGTGCGGTAGATACCATTTTGATTCCGGGGGTCAAGCCACCCACCTGGTCCTGCCAGCCGCCTCCGGTACTCATAAGCTGTTCCATGGAAAGCACCACATCATAAAGGGTATCATCCTTCGTCTCCACGCCAAAAAATTCAAACAATCCCTTTACACAGGCTCCCGACAGAATACTGCTGGTTCCAAGCCCGGAGCCTTTCGGCACATTAATTACCTGTGTCGAAAGATAAATTCCTCCTCCCAGTTCTTTCAGCACCTCTTCCAGATTTCTCTCATCACCCATTTTAATAACGCCGCAGGCAATCAGGGCTGCTTTATGAAGGGCAAATTTATCATAAGGATTACCACAGTCATTGATTTCTTCCATTCCGGTAAAGACATCATGGGCTCCGATATCCTGACTTTCCAGCTCTACCACGAACTTATCCAGTTTCCTTACACAAACCCTGATGGGAAGTGTACCTTTTAAGGAAATGGCGGCATTTAAGACCACTCCCCCATGCTCCTGGCAGTGAGGCGGGGTATCGGTCCAGCCTCCGCCCCAGTTTACACGAACCGGAAGCTCCACATTAACCTCGTCTTTCTGAATGGTAAGCTTCCTTCCATTTTCCAGTTTTTTTGCCACCAGTGCCGAGATTTCTTTTTGAATCTGACCGAAACAGTCCTGCATATAATTTTCTTCGTCTGTTTCTTCAAATTCCCCAAGATGCCCTGCGGCCGCCTGTGCCATGCCATAATAGATTCTGATTTTTTCTGAAAATCCTGCATTTTTTATTCTTTCCAAAAGCAGCTTCTGCTCCGTTTTTCGCATATTACCGCCAAACACTTCCAGGGCTTCCTGCACCGGAACCTGTGACATCATTGCCTGTACAAATTTTGACACGCGGATTCTGTCCTCCAGATTTTCCCGCCAGGGGATTATGGCACTTCCGTCAGCCTGGTTAAAACTGGAATACAGGCTGGTTTTAGTGGCTTTTTTCCATTTTTCCAATAAATCCGCATCTATATCTGACATCTGTGTCATCTGTACTAATAATTCAGAAAACTCCATGCACTCTTCAATACTGTCACACACAGGATACAGATTTGCCCTCCACAAAGAATGCTCGTCATCGGTCCAGATATCCCCTGTTTTTAAGGAATACTTTTCCAGAAAGCTCTTTAAGGAGGTATACATAAACTTATCATCCTTTTCCAGGCTTCCTTTCGGGTTATCCTCTGCTCCATATACCCGAACCGTAAATTTGCCTGTTTTTAATTTCAGTCCATGATAAACCACATCTTTTCTTAAAATAAACCCTGCAGGAATCTGAAGACCGGACACCACTGCCCCTTCTTCCACAACCACGTTTTCCTCCAGACAGGCATTTTCTATATAAGCTCCATTTCCAATTTTTACGCCCTGTTTTGCATAAACATTATGGAGTGCATAATTTCCCTTGTTGTCAGGATAGTTGGAGCTTACCACGTGCTCCCAGCCAAGGAAGGTATAATCATCCACAATTTCCGTTGTCAGTTTCCGCAACTCTTTTGTGGTTCCAAAATGAATAAATTCTGCCGGGGAAAGACAGATTAATTTTAACTGGTACTCTTTTAAAGCTTCCCAGATTTTTTTCCGGCACTCAAGAAGCTCTTCACACATTTCACCCTCGGGTGCTTCTTTTAAATAGTCTTCCAGCGTGGAATCGGTTGCCAGAGGATATAAAAAATCACCGTAAAAACTGATTCTTGCTTTTTCATTCACAAATTCCCCAAATTTCTCATCATCCATTTTGTTTTTCGTACTAATCAGGGAATATAATGAGTTTAACATCTGTCGGTCCATCAGAATGGCTCCGGTATCCAGATTCACCTGATGGGCACGATTTATGGCACCCATCGCTTCTAAAGTCTCTACTGACTGTTTATGCAGAAATTTCTTTACATTATCCTTTTCATCCCCAAGAAAAACACCATGATTTTTTCCCGTATCTGCATCCTCTTTAATGGAAATTGCGGCGGCTCCATGAAACTGTGTATCAATCTGGAGTGCATTGAACAGAAGAAGCACGTCTCCGGACATCACAAGCATCCCCTCCTGCATTCTTCCCGGAATCATGGAGGTGGCTATCATAAACTCATCAAACAGGGTGGATGCCTGTCCATTGGGTAATACCCTTGGAACCGGGGAAAATAATTTTCCGCAGGCTGAAAATTGCGGAATCCTTTTACTGTCACCACCGGAATGAATGACCAGAATACGCAAATCCTTAAAAAAGTCTGCCTGGTCTTCTCCTTCCCTTTTTGCGATTTCCCTTAAGACGTTTAAAGTAGCACCGCCGGAGCCTACCCGTTTTCCATCCGGGTCTGCCAGAACCAGATATCTGGTTCTGGCCGGAAGCTGTTTTAAATACAGCCTGTACTCAATTTCCCTTCTGTAAATGCTTGCCTGCTCCTCATTGGATGCCGTAAGCACTACATAATCCCAGATAATGGCTCTGTGATTTTTCATCTGTCTTTCATACTCACTCCACGCATCCAGACAGGATTGCTGCAAAAATAAATGCTGTAACTGACTATTGGTAAAATTCTGCATTTTTTCTCTCCATTTCACGGAAGCTTTCGTTTATCTTGCACCGCTTCCCTTAAATACTGCTGACACTGTTTTCAATAAGATTTTCACATCCAGTCCTACGGACCATTCTTCAATATACTCTACATCCAGGCGGACAATTTCTTCAAAATCCGTAATGTCACTTCTTCCGCTGACCTGCCACATTCCCGTAAGTCCCGGCCGGAAGCTTAAACGTTTTTTGTGGTAAGGGCTGTACTGCGAAAATTCATCCAATGTTGGCGGTCTGGTACCTACCAGGCTCATATCCCCTTTTAAAATATTTAGAAACTGTGGAAACTCATCCAGACTGGTCTTTCTCATGAAACCGCCGATTTTGGTAATCCGTGGGTCATTTTCCATTTTAAACATCAGTCCGTTCATTTCATTTTGTGCCATCAGTTCCTTTTTTCTCTCTTCCGCATCGGCATACATGGAACGGAATTTGTACATTTTAAAAATACGGCCGTTTTTTCCTACCCGCTTCTGGGCGAAAAATACAGGTCCCGGGGATTCCAGTTTAATCAACGGCCCGAAAATAACCGTAATCACTGCCAGAATTACGCATCCTGCAAGGGCACCGCAGATATCCATCCCTCTTTTTACAAGAAGCTGCCCTTCCGGCACCACCCTGCTGGCATAGGTTACATTATAAAAGCTTCCGGTCTGCGACAGAACCTTCTGCTTGGCACCTGTAAGCTCCGGCACTGACATTCGCAAATGGATGATGATTCCCATTTCCGATAAGGTATTCATAAGCTCCTTCATCATGCCGCCCCTGGTTTCTTCCACAGCAATATATACTTCATCCAGGGAAGCACTCTGACAGAATTCAATCAGTTTTTTGCTTTCCGCAACGATTTTCGTTCCGCCAATCTGCTCTTTATGGGAATCATCCACCAGAACAATTCCCTCTATATCCACACCGAAGCCGCCAAGGTTTCTTACATTTTCAATCAGCTTTCCGGCATTTTTTTCATCCGATACCAGTAAGACTTTTTTTGCAAGTCCCATTCTCCAGTACAAAGACGGCAGTACTCTTTTCCATGCCAGATGAAGCACGTACATCAAAAGGCAGTCAAAGAGGATAAAATAGACAAATGCCAGACGGGAATAGGCATCCAGACGTTTTAAAAAATACAAAAACACCGCCGCGCCGGAAAAGATAACTGCATTATTTCCTATTATATGGATAAGCTCCGAAAAAGGACCTCTTAAAAACATATCTTTATAAATATTTTTATACAAATTCCATGCTAAAAAGGCAACCAGGCATCCTCCCAGCATAAGACTGAAATCCATGCTTTCATTATCACTGATAAAAGCCTTTCCATTTCTCATATAATTTGCAAGAATCAGACTTATGGTAATGCAGATGCAGTCCAAAAGCATGATTGCAAGATTCAAAATTCTTGATTTCCGCTGATACATTTAATTTATCTCCAATTCTTTTCTGACACATTTTAATGCTTCGTCAACTACCTGATGCATATCAAAATACCGGTACATTCCGAGTCTTCCTCCGAAGATTACCTTGTTTTCTTCCCTGGATTTTTCCAGATATTTTTTGTAAACCTCATTATTTTTTTCATCATTCATGGGGTAATAAGGCTCATCCCCATGTTTCCAGACCATGGGATATTCCCTTGTAATGACGGTCTTAGGATTTTTGTTTTCCTTCTGGCACTGGAACTCAAAATGCTTGTGTTCAATGATTCTGGTATAGGGAATCCCGTATTCCGTATAATTGACCACTGCATTTCCCTGATAATTTTCCTCATCCAGACATTCGGTTTCAAACCGCAGACTGCGGTATTCCAGTTCCCCGAAAGCATAGTCGTAATATTCGTCAATCATGCCCGTATAGACAATTTTTTCTGCCAGGGATTCCAGTTCATTCCTGTTTTCCAGAAAATCCGTATGTAGTCTGACTTCAATTCCCTCCAGCATTTTTTCCACGATTTGTGTATAGCCTCCCATGGGGATTCCCTGATAGGTATCGTTAAAATAATTATTATCATACACAAAACGCACCGGAAGCCTTTTGATGATAAATGCCGGAAGCTCGGTGGCAGATTTTCCCCACTGTTTTTCGGTATAGCCCTTTACCAGCTTTTCATAAATATCTTTTCCCACAAGGCTGATTGCCTGTTCTTCCAGATTCTCTGGCTCTTTAATGCCTGCCTCTTCTATCTGTTCTTTGATTTTCTTTTTTGCCTCCCCGGGGGTAAATACTCCCCACATTCTCTGGAAGGTATTCATATTAAAGGGCATGTTATAGACTTCATCCTTGTATTTTGCAATGGGTGAATTGGTATATCTGTTAAATTCAGCAAAGGTATTAACATAATCCCAGACCTCTTTATTGGAGGTATGAAAAATATGTGCTCCATACTTATGTACCTGAATCCCTTCCATTTCCTCCGTATAAATGTTTCCTCCGATATGGTCTCTTTTTTCTATTACTAATACACTTTTACCTTTCTTTTTCGCCTCATATGCAAAAATAGCTCCAAAAAGCCCTGCCCCTACTATCAAATAATCATATTTCATGTTTTTTATCCCTTCGTTTTCTTGAATTTCCATGGATTTTTCCTGGTCCGCAAAAAATCCATAACTAAAAAGTCCCCACTATCCTGTATTATAGCAGAGTTGCCCCCATATGGCTAGTTTTCATCTGCGAAAGAGAAAAAAATTCCCTTTTTTATTTCTACTAACAGTAGATTATTCATACTGTTTTTATCTTTTAAATAGACTTTTGTTCTTCGGATGTAATTATACTATTATTGTAGTTTAGTTATATATCAGGAGAAAACTATGAGTACAAATGAGCTAGGACAGTATTTACGTAACCTGCGGAAAAGCTACGGATACACTCAGGAATATGTTGCCTCTCAGCTAAATATTATCCATCAGACATACTCTCACTATGAAACCGGCCGTATCATGCCTCCGGCAGACGCCATTTATCTGTTAGCAAGGCTCTATCATCTTCCTGCGGAACGTATTCTCCGTCTGACAATTCCCGGCAATACCCAAAATGATGTTGTTCCCAACCAGTTCAATGTAGAAACTGCCGAAGAATTAAATGCTTTTCTGGAGCATATGAAGGAACCCGCCCAGTATGTAAAATATAAGCACCTTTCTCCCAAAGAAAAACGTGTCCTGTATTATTATCAGAAGCTGAATCCGCCCAATCAGGATAAGATATTGGATATGATTAAATTAGAATTAAAGCATCAGAAAAAATAAGTCCATAAATAAACCGCCCCGTTGGCTGCTCCATGAAAGAAAACCGGTGCCCATAATTTATGATATTTTTCATAATACAATGCCATTACAATTCCCATAATTGTTCCATAAAGCATCTGCACCGGATTTCCATGAAACGCACCAAACAAAACCGCTGAAAAAAGACAGGCATAAGGCTTGGCAAAAAAACGCTTTAATGCCTGGTACACAATCCCCCGAAACACCAGTTCTTCTGCCAGAGGGGACAATATGGCATAAAACGGCAGGGCAAGCCACAGAGGCAGGGCAAACTGTACCTCTGCCACCTGCCTGTAGCTCTCACTGCTTTCCGTCACTTTTAAGAAAGCAAACAAAAAATTGATTCCAAGAGCCAGAAAGCTTCCGGCTGCCATGATTTTTACACAGGCCGGAAACGTTATTCTTTTACCCTCTGCCGCTTCTCGTTTCTTTTTTTCCATCCGGTAACAGGGCAACACGGTAACGGCACCAAGAAGCATTCCTGCCATCCTTCCTGCCGTAAGCAGATAATTTTCCAGCAGGGCATTTTCCGTAAGATTCCTTACTCCCGCACTTACCCCGATTACCACTGCATTATTTACAAAATAATAAACGATAACAGGCAAAAGACACGCCCTTGCCATGCTCCACACATTTTTTTCTTCTTTCATATGCTCCCTGTCACCTTATACCTTTACGCCTGTGTCAGTGCCATTTCTTTTAATTTTGCCAGGGCATTTTTTACCGCCGGAACAGATATCAGAATCACAGTCATCACTGCCTCTGGCACGATATAGGTCATATTATAAACAATTCCTGCCCAGATTGCCACCATATTTTCCCGAAGACTGTCTACGTATACGGTGTAAAATATAATTCCCGAAAGAGAAGCGAAAAATAATCTTCCTGCCACTCCTGCCAGATATCCTTTTAGCAGCCCGTTCTTTTTATTCCTAAAAAATCCCGAAATTCCCAGAGCACCAAAGGCAAGGGGATAGTCCAGTACCACCTGAAGGGGATGCACCACATAAGGACCTGTGATAAACTGTAAAATCCCATAGCTTACCGCCGCCGCAATTCCAACTGCCGGACCATACCAGTACCCCACCAGAGTGACAAGAAGCATACTAAACAGGGTGACACTTCCGCCGTTTGGAAGAGAAGGCAGCTTCACCACCGCAGATATGATGGTGGCAAGGGCGATTGCCATGGCGGCAAATACTAATTGTTTCGTTGTTACTTTCTTTTCTTTTGACATAAAAAAACCTCCCGTTTTGTCAGACTAGGGAGGAAGCTTCGTATGACAGGACTTTTCTTGCAGCTAAAAAAGCCTAAAATCCAAGCCCTGATTTACACAATTTAGCTTCCTTACGCCGGTATTATCCGGTTCAAGTAATGAGGGTTTTCATCCGAAGATGATTCTCAGCTAATGCTCCCCTAGCAATTTTTTATTTCACCATCATACTATTGCTTTTTTTTAAGTTTGTCAAATTTATTTTTATTCCACATACACACACCGGTTCAGGGCAAAGGAATATAATAGCTTTTCCTTTACTTTTTTCCCGGTAAGCTTTTCCAAGGCCTCTTCATAATATTTTAGCTGTTCCTTGTAGCGTTCGATTAACTCTTCTTCCCGCCGGACTGCATCCGTCTTATAATCCACCAGTACAATTTCCCCTTGTTCCACAAAAAAGGCATCTATAATTCCCTGCACCAGCACTTTTTCTCCTTCGGGGAATTTTGCATCCAGTCTTTTTGCCGCAACCCCCAGTACAAAGGGCTGTTCCCTGTAAAGCACTCCCTTTTCCCAGGCTTTCTTCATGCGGGCGGCTAAAGAGGATTTTAAGAAAAGCTCCAGCTTCTCTTTACGGACATAGGAAAGATACTCCGGCTTTAAGATTTTTTCTTTTGCCAGTGACTCCCATTTTTCAAACACTGCATCTGTATTCTCCAATTTGGAAAAATCCAGAAGCTCCATGAGACGGTGATATGCATTTCCCCGGGCACTTCCGTCAACCTTTTCTTTTTCTTCCACAAAGGAGGGGATATAAGGCGTAACCTCTGCTTCTTCAAACATTTCAAATGCACAGTAGTCCGCTTCCTCCATTGCCTTTTTCTTTAACTCGGAAACGGTGGTTTTTGCATACAGTCCCCGCAGGTTTTCATGGGCATAGGTAAAGGAAAGCTTCTCCTTCACAGCCTCCATGTATCTTCTTTCTTTCTCACCTGCCGGTATCCTCATTTTCTCCTCGACGTTCAGCCGTTCTATCAAAAGCCCTGTCTGATAACTTTCTTCCTGTGCCTTTGCTTCAAAGGCATTCCACAAAACAGTCCTGATTCTCACGCCTTTTTGCACGGTTGCAGGTAAAATAAAATCAAGAAAGCTATTGGCACTGCTGATAACTCCGAAGGGCAGCTTCTTTTCACTTCTGTTTTTCAGATATCCGAAAGAAAGCATCTGTTCTTCATAATTTTTCACGGTTCCTGTCATAATCAGTTTTTCCTTCGCCCTGGTCATGGCAACATATAAAATACGCAGCTCTTCGCCAAGATTGTCCATCCGCATTTTCTGTGCAATGGCATTTCTTCTCATGTCCTGATTTTTCACACGCAGAATGGGATTGCGGTACTCCATGCCAATTCCAAACTCCATATCGCAGACCAGGCCGGCATTGACATCCTGCTGGTTCATCTTTTTGGAAAGTCCTGCCACAATACAAATGGGAAATTCCAGGCCTTTGCTTTTATGAATACTCATAATGCGGACTTCATTTCTTTCCTTTTCCACGGTTACGGATTCCGATACGTCAACATCGTATTTTCTGAGATTTTCCATGTAACGGATAAAATGAAACAGACCAAAATAACTGGTTTTTTCATAGTCTTCCGCTTTTTTCAGAAGCATCTTTATATTCTGTATCCGCTGTTCTCCTCCCGGCAGTCCGGTAAAATAATGTATATATCCGGTTTCTTTTAAGTAAACCCTTAGCAGCTTATGAATCGGCATGATATAGACCAGATTGCGGTACTTTTCGATAGTCTGTAAAAATGCCTGCACTTTGTCAGCAAGACTTCCTTCCCTTACTTCCTTCAGATTCTCATACAGGCAGTTTTTTCCATGACTTTTTATCCGGACAATTTCCTCATCCGTAAATCTTCCCAGCAAAGATTTTAAGGTTGCATAAAGGGGAATGTCCTGCCTTGGATTATCAATCACTTTGAGAAATGCCAGAAGTATCTGAATTTCTTTTGCATTAAAATATCCTGTTTTTCGGGTAATGCAGGCAGGAATATCCTGTTTTGAAAAGACATCAAAAAATTCCTCATCCCATCCTGCATTGGAACGAAGCAAGACCACAATGTCTCCATATTCAGCAGGTCTTAATTCTCCGGTTTCAGAATCGGTAACCAGAAAAGAACCCACAAGCTGCTTTATCCTTGCGGCAGTCATTTCTGCCTCTGCTTTTTTTGCCTCTTCTGCTTCCTCCTCCAAATCCAGAAGCAGAAGCTCCGTTGTATAGTCTTCTTTACCCTCCGTATAGGAAGCTCCCGGATAAAGTGCTTCTTCTTCGGTATACTGTATCTGTCC
Organism: uncultured Lachnospiraceae bacterium; assembly: GCA_964503695.1. Taxonomy (GTDB): domain Bacteria; phylum Bacillota; class Clostridia; order Lachnospirales; family Lachnospiraceae; genus SFDP01. The sequence continues at coordinate 8,653 of CAZDAT010000017.1, read as the reverse complement.
CACTTCTTCACTCATTATCTGATAGAACACATCATTCACACTATCCAGTACCTCTTTCCTGCTTCGAAAGTTTTTATGCAAATCAATTCTTACGCAGTGTGCATTCTCCCGGCTTCCGTAATGGTGATATTTCTCCAGAAAGATTTCCGGTCTTGCAAGGCGGAATTTGTAAATACTTTGTTTTAAATCCCCCACCATAAAACGGTTATATCTTCCCTCACTCTCTCCGCAAATGCTTTGCAAAAGATACTCCTGTACCAGATTGGAATCCTGATATTCATCAATCATGATTTCTTTAAAATAACTTCTGTAATCTTTTGCCGTTTTGGTGGCTTCATAATAAATTTCTCCTGTTTTTTTATCCTTTTCGGGCTGAAGCAGGATTTTTAAAGCCATATGCTCCATATCACTAAAGTCCAGAAGATTCTTTTCTCTTTTCCGTTCTTCAAATTTTTTGCCAAACAAAAGGACCGTATCAATCAGTGTTTTTTCCACTTTACAAATCTCTTTCATCTGCTCTTTTATGGTTTCTTCGGACAGACAAAAAAATTTCTTTTGAAGATTTCCGATTTCTTTTTTTATGTCATCCCGCTGATTTTTAACAGATTCCTTACGTTCCGGCAGGACACCCGCATCTTTTTTGGAAGATAATCTGGCAAAGGACACCTGACGGATATAGTCATACTGCTCCTGCCAGCTTTTTTCCTTTAAATAACATACGATATCCAGGTCTGAAACCAGTGCATCCGTATACATATAAGCTCCTCCCGGACTCTGACAGTCTCTTAGCAATTCCTGAAGCCTTCGTTCCAGCTCCGCAATCTTTTTTTGCAGCTCTTCTGTCCACATTTTTCCCCAGGAAGTCTCTTCCAGAGAGCCTTGCACTTCATAATCATGATATCTTTCCTTCAGCCATTCTTCCGGCCATGGACAGCTTTGGGAGAAATTATAGATTTTTAAAACCAGCTCTTCCAAAACCTTCTCTTTTCCCCGCACTGCCACATTTTCCAAAAGCTGTATGAAATCATCTTTTGTTTTTTCATCTTCCAGAAGCTGTTCAAAAGTTTCTTTTATTATATCCTGTTTTAATAATTCAATCTCACCGCTGTCTGCAACGCGAAATCCGGGGTCCAGCCCGATTTCATTAAAATTATTTCTGATAACAAACAGACAGAAGCTGTCAATGGTGGTTATCTGTGCCCTGTGAAGCAGGGTTGCCTGTCTTTGCAGATACAGATTCTCCGGCTCCGTTTCCAGACGTTTTTCTATGGCTTTTCCGATTCGTTCCCGCATTTCCACAGCCGCCGCATTGGTAAACGTTACAATCAGCAGTCTGTCGATATCCACCGGCTTATTTTTATCCAGAATAAGCTCCAGAATCCTTTCTACCAGTACCGCTGTTTTTCCGCTTCCGGCAGCCGCTGATACCAATATATTTTTTTCTCTTGTATCAATTACTTCCTGCTGTTTTGGTGTAAATTGCACTTTTTTCACTCCCCTTACTTCTCTGTCGCTTCCCTGATTTTTTTCCACACTTCTTCCTGCGGCATATCCTCAAGCTTTTTCTTTTCAAATCCCGGAATGCGGGCATCAAATTCGCAGATATCTTTAAATTTACAAAAAGTACAGCTTTCCTTCTGTTTAAAACTGATGGGAGAAATCGCAATATTTCCGCCTGCGATTTTCTCTCCCAGCTCCTTTATCTTCTTTCCGGCATACATTTGCAGTCTGTCAATTTCTTCTTCTGTCATCACCGAAGAACGGCTGCTTAAGGAACCGTCTTTTTTATATTCCACAGGGATAACATCGGATTTTGTCTCATTGCTTGTATCCAGCCCTTTCAAAACCACCGGGTCAGAATTTACGATACCGGTTACCTTAAGCTGTTTTTTTATTTCGTCGTCAATCTCTTGGGGCGTAATTTTCTCCCTGCCTTCCACCATGGGGTCAAATACATGATAATATACAAATGCTCCCGGCAGGACTTTTTTTTCAGGATGCTGTTTTTTCTTAAGCTCCATGGCGGCATTTAAATATACTACAAGCTGTAATTGCAGTCCATAATAAAGAGCCGCCAGTTGAAACTGCTGTTCTGAGGATTTGTAATCCACAACCTTCACATACAGATTTTGTTCCTCTTCATAAGTATCTACCCTGTCAATCCTGCCCTGCAGGTACATTTTTTCTTCTTCATTTAAAGAAATGCGAATGGCATCCAAATCCTCCATGGAAGAAAATGAAATCTCGAAATTCTTTGGTAGAAATTTCCCTTTTTGCAGTTGATACTGCAATGTTCTGACACTTCTTAACAATATTCTTTCTATTTTTTCCAGCATATACGCATTTCTTGCACTTGAAAACAACACTGTGTTTTCATAATTTATCGCATAATTTTGCAAAGCTTCCTTTAAAATGCGTTCTCCTGCCTCTTCGGGAAAATTCATCCAGTTATAATTTTCCTGTGCAAGTTTTCCTGCAAACATCTCCAACACTCCATGGAATACATTTCCCATGTCCACAGCTTCAAAGCTATACTCCTGTCTTTCTTCCAGCCCCAGTCCGTATTGCAGGAAATGTGCGTAAGCACAGGATGCCATCTTTTCCAGCCGGCTGACACTGCTTTGTATCAGGCTTCCGTAAAGAATTTTTGCGGCTTCCTTACTGATTTTTCCGCCTTCATAGCTTAAAAAGACACCATTTAAAATATCCTCTATCCATTGTTTTCCCTTGGTGGTTTCTTGAAAGACTTTTAAAAGTGCCATTAAAACAGCTTCCTTCTGTTCTTCCAGTTCTCCTCTTTTATACTGCTCCAGCATTTTCGCCAGAGCCATTCTTCCCTCTTCTTTGGTAAAAAACGTATCTGTATTACTTTCTTCCGTTTTAATTTCCAGGTCAGGAAACAGCTTCTGAATCCCGGAAATAAAATAAGAGGGCTTCATGCTTTTTCCATCCATGTTCTGTCCGGCATAAGACAGATACAGTCTGTGGGAAGGCTTGGTAACGTTCAGATACAGATAAAATTTCTGAATGAATAACTGCTGTCTCGGAGTCGGGGAAAGTTCAAAATCTCCCTCCGCAAGAAACTCCCTGTCAATATCCGAAATGATTCCGCCTCCCCCGGACTGTTTGGGAATTTTCCCGTCATTTACTCCTAAAAAGAACAACGCTTTTACCTGTTTCAGACGGGTTCTTTCCATGTCTCCCACCACAATCTGGTCCACACTCTGGGGAATCATTCCCACCTGTATCTCTCCAAATCCGGCATCCAGAATCTGGGAAAACTCCTCCCAGCTTAAAACCTCATCTCCTAACAAATCTGCCATCTGCTCCAACAGCTCCATGACCAGCCGGTAAATCTGGGCATATTCCTTTTCCTTGGATTTATCCCCTGTTTTCGCAAAATATTTTTCATATTCTTTCAGTTTTTTTGCACATTCGTTTTCCACTAAAAATTCATACAGCTGTTCAATCTGTTTTGAAGCCTTCTGTTTTCCGGTTTTAAAGACAGACAACGACTGCATGATTTCATTACGTGCATGATTCAGGTCTGAAAGCTCCTGTTCCTCCCATTCTTTTCTTTTGCTGTTTCCTGAAAGGAACAGACTGTTCCATGCCTTCTTTCCCTTAATTCCAAAAGCAAGGCAGTAATTTTCCAGTTTATCGATGGTTTCCCTCTCTATTTCCACCATTCCGCTTCGAAGATAATGAAACATGGTTTCATAAGAAAACTGCTTCACCTGTACCTGGAGTGCCGCCCTGATATATTCGATAAATGGATTCAGGGTAATCTCTCTTGTCTTATCTAAAAATACCGGAATCTGATATTCTTCAAAAATCTCCTCTATCAGACTGCTGTAAGCTGCCAAATCTCCTGCAATAACCGCAATATCCCTGTAGCAATACCCTTCCTGCAAAAGCTCTCTTATATTCCGGCACAGATGACGCACCTCTGTTTCCATGTTTTTGGCTTCATAAATCTGTATTTCTTTTGTTTTTTCCCCGAAAGTCTCATAAGGATATCGAAACAGGTTTCTTTCCAGATGGGCTATGGCTGGTGCATCTTTGTATCTTACCCCTCCCTGTTTCATCCAGATGGCGGGTTTGATTTCTACCATAGCCTGTTTTGCCAGCTTTTCCATGGTGACGATAGTTTTATTGCTTAAGGAAAAAAGCCGGCCGTCATCATACATCTTATTTTCTTCGGTGTCATCCATGGTAAGGGTCATAATCAGCTCATCGGATAATTTTAACAGCTTCTCTATGACCTGATTCTGTACCGGGGTAAACCCTGTAAATCCATCCATTACCACAACACTTTCCCTTATCAGCAAAGATTTATCCAAAAGCCCGGCCAGTCTTGTATAAGTTTCCTCCGTCGTAATAAATTTGTCCTGCGTATACTTCAAAAATCCCTGGTATAATACCCCTAAGTCCTGCAATTTTCCATGCAGCCCGCCTCTTTTTTCGCTAAAATGCAACATTTCCTGCATTTTTTCTTTATCTATCCCATACTGCATAAATTCTGAGATTGCTGATTTTACTTCATGGACATATCCCAGTTTCTTTAAATTGCTTCCCAGTACCGGAATTTCTTCTTTGAGATTCTGTGCCACCTTTCTAAGAACCAGGCTTTTTCCGGTATCGTCAAGCACCGGATACCTGTCTCCTCCCGTTTCTTCCATAATCCTGTGAGACAATCTGGAAAAAGATAAAACGTCAATGTTTAAAATTCCATTTCTGGGACTTTTGTTCACCAAATCCATCTGTGTCTGCATGGTAAACTGGTCCGGCACCAGAATAAAAAAATTCTTATGTTCCTCCTTCATGGCTCTTTCTATGATACTTTCATACACATATGTGCTCTTACCCGTTCCGGAGCCTCCAAGTACAAATTGTAACGACATTTCCTTCCTCCAATGCTTGTTTTTATTTTCATCCTCTCATCATCTGCCATCTGATACAACGAAAGAGCCGGCACATCATATGCGACAGCTCTTTTCTTAAATTTCCTCATATGCTTCTTGTAACATATCTATATAACCACAAATCTGCTCATACATAAGCTCCGGCTGCAGTGTGTCCTGTGCCACTCTTTCCGCGGTGATTCCCTTTATGATATATCCGAAAAGCTCCTGCATCCGTTCCATGGTAACCTGATTCTTAAGCTTCTGCCCCGATGCCTGCCTGTAATATTCCTCTATCCTGTCCTGATACACCCGCTTTTGTTCTTCACATTCTTCCAAGGCTTCCAGACAAATCTCTTCAAATGCCTTATCCAGAAAAGCCTGCATATAAGGATAAATTTTTAATACCTGTAATTTGGCACTTTCCATCTGCCTGCATACTTCAAAAAAATTCCGGTTTTCACTTTTCACATATCCGGAAAGTTCCAATAACAGGAAACGCACACTATAATCCATCAGAAAAACATAAGTTCCTACTTTATTGGTAAAATAATGGAACAAAAGTCCTTTGCTGATTCCGGCTTCCTTTACAATATCATCTGTGGTCGCGTGACGGTATCCGTTTTTGGCAAATACCTTAAGGCCTGCATTAATTATACGGTCCTGCTTTTCTCTGTTTAGGTCAAAAAATTTATCATTCATACTATCCTCTGCCATTGCTTTATTGACTATTTTAGTCTGTTCAGCATACCATATTTTTTTCTTATCTTCAATGAGTATTATTTACTTTTTTAACTAAATATATTAAGATACTATTAGTTCATCCCAATACCGAATCTGGAAAGGAGATTATTATGGCAAAAAAACTTGTAAAAATTATCTGTTGTTTATTAGGCGTAACAGGCGTTATTTTAGGTGTTTTCTTTTTTCTCAAAAAAAGAAACAACAAAAAAACTCCCTCCGAAGCTCCCTCTGCTGATGCTCATGATGATGAAGAACATTTAAATGCAGAAGATGCCTTAGATTTATCTTCCTTGAAATTCAGCCGCCATTACGTGGATTTAAGATAATAAAACCCACATTTAACTTTCAACATTCCATGCCGCCTTCAGGGCGGCTATTCCTTTTTTTATCTCTTCTGTGTCCATTCCGGCATAACCTAATATTACAGTCGTTGGAAAATGGGATGTCACCCTGTCATCGACCATATAATCAGACAAGCCGTATATTTTTATTCCTTCTTCCTGTGCCTTTTCTTTTAATTCCTTTTCCGTTACCTCATATAAAGCACATAAAAGGATATGACTTCCGGCATTGTCACCCTTTATCTCAAACTTTTTCCTAAAAGGCTTTAATTCCTCCAGTAATAAATCATGCTTTGCCTTATAGATTTTACGCATACGGTTCAGATGACGTTCAAAAGCACCACAGCGGATAAATTCATTCAGAATCTTCTGGTCGATTCTTGATACCGTGGAAGAAATCAGTTTTCCACGTTTTTCATATATTTCCAGAAGCTTCTGGGGCAGTACCATATAACTGACACGAATGGCAGGTGCTATGGCTTTTGAAAAAGTACCTATATAGATTACTTTTTCCTCATGGTCCATCCCCTGCAGGGAGGGAATGGGTTTTCCCCGGTACCGGAACTCACTGTCGTAATCATCTTCAATCAGATATCTTCCGCTTTTCTCAGACGCCCATTTAAGCAATTCATTTCTTCTTCCCACACTGGTTACACCGCCTGTCGGGAACTGATGTGAAGGCATGATATATGCCACATCCGCCCTGCTTTTTTTCAGCTCCCCGGCTTTCATGCCATTTTCATCCATCCCCACCAGACACAGGTCAAATCCCAGGGATTCCATGATTCGGTATGCCTTTGTATAAGTAGGATTCTCAAAAGCAATCACACTGTTTTCTTCTAACAGCATCCGCAATAAAATCAGAAGATAATCGTTTCCGGCACCCACAATAATCTGTTCTGCCCGGCAGTTGACTCCCCTTGCGGCAAAAAGATACTGTGCAATGGTCTGTCTCAATTCCTTATCTCCCTGCGGCTGTCCTAAGGCAAACAAATCTTTACTGTCAACACTGAGCACTTCTTTGGTAATCCGTCTCCATGTCCGGTATGGAAATTCTTTCATATCAATACCATTCGGGGTAAAATGATACAAATACTTCCTTTCCTCTTCCTGATGCTTTGTATTTTGCTTATTTTCTTTTTCCAGCCGGAGAGGACTTTCTATTTTACTGATAAAATATCCCCTGTAAGGAGCTGCTTCAATATACCCTTCTGCCACTAACTGCTCATATGCCAGATTTATCGTACTTCTGGAAATCTGCAGATGGGCGGCAAGCAAACGGGAAGAGGGCAGCTTCTCTCCCGGAGTCAGTCTGCCCTCTAAAATTTCTTTTCGGATATATTCATATATTTGTTCATATAAATGTACTTTCGCATTCAAATCGATGGGAATCGTCAGTTCATTCATTATAATTCCACTCCCGCTTTCTTCATACGTTTAGAAAGTTCTTCCTTTACATCCCTTGCCTTATCCTTCAGACGGCTTCCTGCGGAATAGGACGTCAGTAATTTGGACAATAATTTAGATGCCTGTGAATATTCTTCAAATTCCATGCTGAGTACTGCCAGAATATAGTCAACGGTAGACTCATCCATTCCGCACATGGGAAATTCCTCTGTCTGCACCGCTTTCAGGAAAAGCTCATATGCCCTCTGCGTATTTTCATGCTCCATCTCGTCAAGCTTTTCGTAGACTTCCTCATAGCCAGCCGTTCCTTCTTCCAGATTCTCCTTATAGCTTCTGCACAGCCATGCCGTCTTTAAGGACAGGTATGCTCCTTCACTGACCTTCGCCATTTTCACAACCGCATTGGCAAAGGCTATGCGATATCTGTTCAATGCCTGCTCAAATGTGTACTCATCCTCATTTTCCTGTATATGCTTATAATGAGGAGTTATTTTTTCTTTCACCTTGCCTGCCTGTAAATTCGTTATTTCTGAAAAGAATCTTGCCAATGCTGCATAGCCGCATTTGGGGCAAAGAATAACATCGTATTTTAAAGGTTCAATTCCGTCATACACGGTTCTAAGGTCCATGTCAGTGCGTATCATTCTGGCTCTTCCGGTTCTTACGGTCTTTGAGGTAAAATCATTCTGACATACCGGGCATGTATATTTCTTGTCAAACACCTTGTCTGCATCGTTTCCTGCCATGTTTCTCCCTGCTTTCTAATTGTCTGTTTTATTTATCATCATTTTTTGGCAATTTAAAGGAACTCTTTAAAGATACAATCCGGTTAAACACAAGATTTTCCGGTGTTGAATCCTTACTGTCCACGCAGAAGAAACCGGTTCTTACAAACTGATAGCTGTCATAGGCTTTGGACCCTTTTACAACAGGCTCGATATAACAATCCTTTAATACCTGGATGGAATTAGGATTCAGATTCAGACTTCCGTCTTCATTATATACACCTTTTTCTTCATCTATAATATTTTCATAAAGTCTTACTTCTGCTTTTACTGCCTGTTCTACCGGTACCCAGTGAATGGTTCCTTTTACTTTTCTTCCGGTAAAACCACTGCCGCTCTTTGTCTCCGGGTCGTAGGTACAATGAACCTCTACCACTTTGCCATTCTCGTCTTTCACAACTCCGGTACAGGTAACAAAATAAGCATACATCAGACGTACTTCATTGCCCGGGTAGAGACGGAAATATTTCTT
>CAZDAT010000016.1:0-19051 GCA_964503695.1 uncultured Lachnospiraceae bacterium | reverse complement strand
ACTGGTGGAACTACCACATTACACAGACCTACCGGAAGTTCCTGAGAAAGAATGAGCTGGATTCCCTCTCCCTCCTTCTGGAAGAGAAGGAACAGCAGGTTGCCTACTTAAGAAGCGAGAATGACAAGCTGGCAAGGCTCATACATAAGGACAACAAGATTCTTCCCGCCCTCTGCATGGCCGTGCTGGATGGGGATAAGGAAAAGACAAAGATGGATTTATTAGAAAAAGATGAGACCGGGGAGCCGACCGTACTGCATGCCAAGCTCAGGCAGCTTTATGAAGAGAGAAAAGAAACCCTTGAGAACTATCAGAAGGAAATTTTACGCCTGCCGCAGACCGCTTTTGATTCTGTCAATGCCCTTCTCTCCTACATGCAGGCGGAAGCGGAAAAAAACGGCACCGGATTCCAGGTAATCCTCTCGGATGATCTTTCCTCCACCATTCCCGCGGAGATTTCCGAGGATGATTTCGCCCATGTGTTAGGCGACCTGCTTGCCAATGCCGTCAGTGCCTGCCGTGACGTTCACGGGGCGGCCATAAGGATTACCATGGGAAAGGCGGAGGACCTGTCCGTTCTTTCGGTCCACAACACCGGGCAGATTTTTCCTGCCAGTGTCCTGCAGGACCTGGGAAGGACAAGACACACCACCCATGCGGACACCGGGGGCTCCGGCATCGGGCTCATGGACATCTGGGAAATCAAAAAACGTTACCGGGCAACCCTGTTAATTGAGGAATTTTCGGGAACAGAAGAACAGCTCCCCGGTGTAACCATGCGGCTTCTGTTTAACCATAAGAACCACTACATTATCCAGAGTGACCGCAGTAAAGAGCTGGCCGGAATTATCAGCCGGCCGGATGTGATGATTATGCCAAAAGATTAGAAATAAAAATATCAAGCTTCTTAAAACAAAAAGGAAGCTGGCATATTAAGATTCGCTTTCTAAAAGAACAGCATTATATACAAATAAAACAACTTTTGAACGCAGTGAAACGAAAGTTCTTTGTATATAATGCTGTTTTTCTTAATACGTCAGCCCCTCTATTTCCAAGTTATCAACTCTGAGGTTAATAACTCATAAGTTACTAATATGTCTTAAACCAAATCGCCAAATAAATCTTAGAGAAAAACATCCCAACTTTGATTAAATTCCTATTAAATAACTGCATTTTGTACCAACATCCATAATGTCCATAAATTCATCAATACCGATTCTGTTTTTTAGCCCCAGTTTATAGGTACAATTACTTTTATAATTAATATCAAGATGATTTAACGGATGCAAATCTCCATTTTCATATTTAGAATCATAATCATATCGAATATATCCCAGTTCCGAAGTCAGTATTTTTACAATAATTCGAAAACCATTTTCCACTTCTTCTTCTGTAATCCCTTCATCAACACTATCATTCCAGATGCTGTCAAACAGCTCTTCCAATGTACACTCTGCCAGATTTAAATTATCAGCCATTCCCTTCATCAAAGATATCATTTTATTATCAATTTCCAGTCCATTTGTAGCATCGTAAATAGAAAAAGAACCTTTTGCTTCTTCATTTTCCACAATTTCAAATGGAAATGCCATGGAAAAATACTTATCCGGCATCCGATAAAAGACTCGATTCATCTTATCTGTTTTAATCAATAAATATCCTTCTGTTTCCTCACCAATACTGCCATAGCTTAAAAAACTTAACGTGTCCAAAACCAAAAGCAATACATCTTTCTCTTCCCGAATCGGTTTGAAAAATTTCTGTTCATAAAATCTTCCAAAAGGTATTCTTACAATCCGTTTCATACGTACTCCTACTTACATCAACTCATTAAACTGCGATTAGTTACTATAATCTCATATAATTTGTCTCTGTCAAACTCTTCCCCATACACATTACCCACAAGGTCATGAAATCTCTTACGCATTGTTTTTTTAATATTTAATTCATCCAGAATTTCCTCAACAATTTCCCTTTGTGACTTGTACACACTGGTCCGGTTGATAATTGCATTATTCAACCGTTCTTTTTCTATGTCGCTGGGCTCCTGAATATGCAGATAGCCCAATTTATTCACTTCTTTTACTCCTGCGATAATTTCCCCTAAATTCTCTGATTTATCATCCGGAACTATAAAATAAGAAGTAATAAACGACCTTGTAAGCATCATATATATAGAGTTTCTTACCTGTAAATTATCAGAGAGGATATTATGCATAAAGCAGATTACAAAAGGAAATTCCAGACCTTTTACATTATTTCTGTTACTGATAAATAATGTACCTTTTTTCTTTTCCTTTGTTTCATAACCTATATTTACATCCCAGTTAAATCTGTCATTGATTTCCGCTTCCAGCCGGCTGGCAAGACTATAATTTGCATTCACATTTTCCAAAAACATGATTCCTATATCATCTGCTTCTACCGTAGGATTTTCTTCGCGTATTTTTTCTATTGTCTGAATTATCGTTTCAAAATACTGTTCCGGCATTGTTGGCATAATTTCCAGACTGCTGATTTTTATATCACCTAAATCTTCAAATCTTCTTAAAGGTTTTCTATGAAGATTATAGTAACCATTCTTTTTATCAATATCATATCCGCAATCACTCCATGCCCTGTCTGTCAGCCATCGTAATTGTTTATTTTTTTCAAAAAGCCCCATTCCAATGGCATGTGCACACATTAATGTTTTCGGATCTGTCCGGTAACATTTGTTTAACAAAAACTGAGGTTCAACCCTGCTTATATCTTCACTGTCAAAAACATTTTGAAAAATGTCCCCTGCAATATAAACACATTTCCTTGTTACCTTACTGCACAAGGCAAAAAAGTTTTCCGTAAAATCCTGACTTTCGTCAATTAAAATATAATCAAAACAGGGAGTAATATTTTCTAGCAATTCTAAATTATGCAGTGCATTTTTACATACTTCATCAAAAGTCGTAACATAGGTGAAACGTTCAAATGGAATCTTGTAAAAGTCGCAAATATAACTATAAACACCGGAATCCGGGTTACCTTTTGACCCCCAGCTACTCATTACCCAGAGTTTTTCTTGCCATTTAATCTGTTCCTGCACTTTCATGAAATTAAAAAATTCAGGTATCCTTGCCCTCAAGTTCTCTGCCAGAATCTTATTATGGCAGGTAAACGCAATCTTCACATTATCATTTTTTGTATAAATCTCTTTAATTTTGTGTAAAAGCAGTTCTGTTTTTCCTGTACCTGCCAGTCCCTGAATGACTATTCTTTTTTTCTTTGGCTCATTAAAAATAAAGCGAGTCTGGTCTCCGTCAAATAAAATAATTTTTCTTTTAATTTTCTCAAGAAGAGATTCCGGATAATCCGTTCCCGTTTTATCAATATCATTAATACTTCCAGTCAGCAGGGAAATTAAAAATTCACCTTTACGTTCATTTTCTTTTGTAGACAAACGTATTGTTTCCAACAGCTCTTCTATTTCTAATCCGGCAATATCCTCATATTTTGTCGTTTCCACAAATTCATTACGCCATTTTCTTGGTCTTCCAAGTACACGCATATAATCATATTTATCCGAAAGATGACCTGTATCATCCAAAAAATCTTCTACGTAATCATCAAATGCTTCTTCATTTTTTCCATAATCAAGAAACAATAATTTATGTTTTGGAACAAGTATGATAACTGCCTTTTCATATCCATAAGTATACTTTTTATCACTCAAAGGCGTTTTTAAAACATAGATTGGATTGCCGTTTTCGTTTTGCTCTGCATATTCACGTAATCTGTCAAAAAATTCATCAATTTCCGTATTATAATCAAATCCTTTGTAAAATAAACTCTTATCGCTCATTATCATTTCTCCCTGTCAAATATTATTTTTTCACCTTCCTCTTCAATATCTCCACCAGATACTTCATCTCTTTCGTCTTACCATACACAAGGAGGAACAGCCCATTATAAATCACCACAATGAGAATTCCCATGCTTAAAAAAGAAATAATGGTAATCTTTTCCAAAATAATCTTACTAAGCGGATAAACCACTGCCAAAACTATGCCAAGTATGACAAGGTGTTTTCCGGTTTCAATAAAATATTCTTTTACTCCCTTATCAAAGCAGGCTTTATATATGATAAAAGGTTTTGTGATGTTGGCTATCAGACCGGAAACTATGGTTCCGATGTAGATTCCGGCAAGCCCCATTTTTTGTACCAGTGCAATGGAAATTACCAGATTCACAATTCCCTGAATCAAAGCCAGGAATTTATCCTGTTCAAAAACCCCTGCCGCTGTCTTAAAATTCGAGAGCACAATCCGGTCACCTTTAAAATAATAATCTGTCAGAATCAGTGCCACTACCGTACTGCTTAACAGCCATTTTTCCCCTAACCATAAAGTAACCAGAGGGGATAAAAGCAGATAAAAACCAATGGCAGATAAGCCGTAAATCCAGTTTGCCACAAACCGGTATACCTGAAAGATTTCATACTGCTTTTCCCTGGATTCTGTTGCAATCAGGTTTCCAAAGCTGGAAATCACTGAATTAAAAATTATATTGACAAATCCCGAGATGGAATTAATGACCATGGTGTAATTATCTACAATTCCTACCAGTGCCACCTGAATAAAGGAAGAGATAATAAGGCTGTCGGTCTGTAATCGTGCCACATCCCCAACCTTATGACATACCAGTGCTTTGGTTTTATCCGTAATATCCCGGATTTCTTCTTTTTCCAAAGGTTTTACATCTTTTTCTTTAAGATACGGATAAAGCCGGTTCAAATAAGCATTTACATAAATTTTCTGAACCAGCTCCACCGCTGCTGCCGTTAAAAGGTACAGCAGAAAGTTTGCCGTAAGAAGAAGCACCACAAGCTGTAAAATCACCGTAACAAGCTTTGTCAATGTTAAAACATTGGTCTGGATATAATTTTTCTGTTCTGCATTCACCAGACTGTATTTATAAGATACAAAATAGGTACTTACCGTATTAAACAAAAAAATCAGATAATAAACGGTAAGCTCCCCCATTCCGTAATCGCCCGGATTTTTAATAAAGTATTTCAAAAAAGGCACTAAAGCAAGACCAATAACGGCTACCACACCTGCAATCACCCGATATGCCTTTTTATAAAACAGCATATAAGACTTGATTTTTTCATAATCTTTTCTGGCTACCGGAGCATAGAGACTAAAATTAAGAGCCGTTCCAATTCCAAGCTCTGCCAGGGATAACATGGTAAGCACCCCGGTATACAATCCGTTGATACCTAAAAGTGTTTCATCCAGCTTTCGGATAAATACCGTTCTTAACACAAAGCCAAGAACCATAGATGATATGTTTCCGATATAGCCGAATGCTATATTTTTTGCCGCATATTGTATTCTTCCCAATTTACTCCACCTTTACTGCTGTTACACTGTTTTTGTTATAATATCTTGCCCGGTCAATATTTCTCTGTTCGTTTAAATTATCACTCAGACACATATTAATCAAGGGATATCTGGCTTCCATTTCCGGCACCTGCACATCCTGTTCTGTCGTTGTTGTCAGTATCTTATGCTGTTCTTTGCGAACCTTTGCATATTGAAAAAGCTCACCACTTTCGATATATTCCATACAATACTGATTGGTAGTCTTAATTTCGGATAAATGACAGGTAATTCCCAAAACGACTGCACCCATAAGCCATCCTGCTGTCATTACCACCAGCTTTTTCTTTCCGCTTATGTTTCTATTCCATGCCCATTTTCTTTTTTCCATGGTTTTCTGTATCCAGCCATGAACATAAATCATATTCACAAAAGTTATAAGAAGAAATATATGAAAATAAGTGTTTGGAACTCCGCCGGACACATCTGAACGGGAATAAATCTCCGGTGTATAAGTAGCCCAGTAAACGCCATTCATATAAATTACTACCAAAAGCGGAAACCTAAATTGTAGGTTCTCCTTATTTATCCGCTTCATTTCCATCCATAACAGCACTGCCAGAAGCAGGAAAACTACTGTAGTTACCGCATTTTCCAAAAAATAATCCTCGCCCAGATAAATCCCTCTGTCTATGGCATAATAAATACACTTGACTGCCCATTTTAAATCTGCGTCAAATTCTTCCCCTCCGCGTACATTATTTCCGGGAGACAGAAAACTAATCACCAGTCCCACAAGCTCAGCCAAAAATGCCAATAAAATCCACAGATTGGAATAGTCATACTTAAGCTTTATAATCTTTTCCTTCAGATTCCATTCCTTAATCTCAGCCTTTGATATCAGAAGCAAAACAACCGTTAAAGTTGCCGCTAACGGTGCAAGATAGCTTCCGCCACCAAGCAAAGTAAAACACAGAAAAAGAATCACGTAGTCTTTTTTTCTTTTATTCTCTATAAATTTGTGACTATGTACAATTGCAAAAACCCCTAATAGAAAGGGAACCGAATAGTGCATCACCCCATTAAACCAATAAATTCCCGAAGTTGTTCTTGGAATATACTGAAGCATCAGATACAACATCATACAGACCATGATTGTCGTGGTACTTCTTCTAAAATTCAATTTCTTCACCAGATAATAATCTGCCAGATAGCTGACACTGATAATCAGCATTCCCAGCGAAAGAAATACTGTAATTACATAACTTCCTTCCACAAAATGATTCGGTGATAAGGTAAATAAAAACATGGTAAACCAGGTTCCCTGCCAGTTGTTATAAAATTCGGCTACCATCCTGCATGACCCTTTCAGTGCCCCTAAAAGACCGCTTTCCACCCATCCCCGATAGGTATAAATTCCATACCAGTAATCATCACCGGTTGCATAATTAAAAAGTCCTACATATAAAATGGGAAGCAGGCTTAATGCAAAGAGAACTGCCACTATAATTGCCGGTATCCACATCTTATCTTTTTCTTTAGTATTCTTCACTTCTTACACTCTCTTTTCCATAATATTGTGCCACTGCCTGATTAATCCAATCTGCCGGGTCCGGAGTATTGTCCTGAAAATGTAGCAAAAACGGAGGATTGACAAATCTCTCAACCACTACATTTTCTATATTTTCATCCAGATACATGGATAAACGTTCTTCATTCTGCTGTTTATAATTTTGTGCCTCACCGGACAGCAGATTAAATGCTGCTTCGGAAGCTGTCAGGGTATCTTCTTCTGCTTTTATGGACATTCCCAGTGTAAATACAAAAAACAACAATATTCCTGTAATATATATCTTTGTTCTTTTTCCCCCGTCATTTGTTTTTATCTCTGCCTGACCATGAATCCAGCCCACAATATAAAATGTCAGACCATATATCATCAGTAACAAAATAAAAAAGGCTGTATTCTGCAATCTTCCTGCCTCCACACTTCCCTGTGCATACAAAGACGGAGTAAAGGCTGCCGAGGCAAAAGCATATGCCCCCATGGCGATGACTCCCGGATAAGGAAACAAAAATTCCTGTTCTCCCGCAATCTTCCACATAAAAGGAATTGCCAGTGCAAGAAGAAGAATCATGGGAAAACTAATCCACTCTTCCATCAGCATGGTATAACATTCATAAAAAGAAACCAAAATTGCTTTCAAAGGATTCATTCCACTACTGGAAGCTATACGTACCCCGTTTCCCGGTGCCAGAACACTCACTCCAAATGCCAGGAAAACAGTAATGACAGGAATCACATTTGTCCAATACATTTTTAAAATCTGAAATATACTCTTTTTACACTTTCTTTTTTCCGATAGAACCATAATACCAAGCATAGTTACAAGCCAGATACATCCCTGTAATGCGGTTATAAAATTTCCGCCCCCCACTAAAACTGCCATGAGAATGGATAAAATACATTTTTTGCTTCTTTGTTTTTTTCTGTTTTCTTTATACATCGATAACATAAGTGCCGACAATAACAAAAGAAACGCAAATGCCCATGAATAATTCGCAGTACCCGGATGCCAGAAAAGTCCCTCATTTCCAGACGGCATACATTGAATCAGGGTAAACAAAAAGCAGATGCCAATGCACCCTGCCTTATATTTATCTGTGGAAAAATACCTGGTAAATATAACCTTTCCAAGATAATAAACCGAAACACACAAAAGAAACAAAGTAATATATGTGGTAACACAATAATACCTTTCCCCAAAGATGCCGGGCTGCAGGGAGGTAAAAAATACCGACATATACACCCCCGACCATTCCTTATAATTAAATACAACATTGTCCCATGCCGCTTTCAATACTGCCGCAAACGAGCCCCCATTCAGCCATGCCTGCCGTACACTGTCACTGGCAGAGAAATCATCTGCACAGGGGTAATTATATCCTGCCAATAATATAATCGGAATCAGACTCATAAGAAATCCTATTGCCATCAGGATATAAATATTTTTTTCTGTAAGCAAATTTTCTATTTTTTTTAACATATCCATCTGTCTCCTTTTCTCCAGGCAGGCATATTTAAAACCCATAACACTGACTTTTTCTTATTTTGGTACAAACCCATCCTTAATATCATCACTTACCAGGGTACTTCTTTCTAACATAGACTCATAAGCCGTATTGGGAAAATAATGATAGCTGTTTCTTTCTCCCTCTTCCTTTTTATAATCATTATAATAAATGATATTTCCGCGAATCTCAACACTTCCGGTACTGCCGTCATCATAATCCTTCTGGACAATATAATAAGGTTCCTTGATTCTTTGCTTGATAAACACTCCCATGTCTGTTGCATAATTATCCACGTAAGGACAAAAACACAACAAAATGCAAAATACCAGACCTCCTGTCACAATACTCTGAAATCCTTTTTTCTCATAGTCCAGCCAGCCCGCCATTCCAAGGATTGGTATCACAAGTAAAAATGCCAGACCATACCGTATAAAAGGTGCCATAAAAAACCATAGAACCGCTGAGGCAATAAGCCCCAGATACAACACCACAAGCTCCATCCTGATTTCTAGTTTTCTAAAGAGTTTATATACCAGATTACATCCGGCCAAAGCGATTCCTGCCACATTTGCCAGAAGAAGCATCTGTGCATACCTTTCCTGTGCTTCCCACCAGATGGGCAGCCATTCTCTTACAGGCATATCTATAAGATTAATATCAAACAGACATCTGCCCCAGACCTTAATCTGATACGAATCCACCAGAAGATACTCCAGGGGAACTTTCCAGTCTACGTTAAAAATATCAATGGCTTCAAAAGGATAAATCAGCCAGCCCGTAAGAATCACATTTCTTATCAGATACGGCAGAAGCGTAAATATACCTAAACCGATATAAATTCCGGTTTCCTTCCACTTCTTTTCTTTTACCAGATAAAACGCGGGATAAACTACCACTGCTGCCAAAGCCATGGCTGACAGCTTCATGGTTCCCAAAAACACAGCAAACACAGAAAGCAGGGCATATACACTATAATGTGCTTTTTCTTCAATTGCCCTTAACCATACGCAAATCATATAAATCGATAAAAACATGGTGGGATAATCTGTTGCCGGAGACATACTCCCGGTCACATTTACCAGGGCATAAAGCAAAAGGGCAATACCCCCCCCGTCTTCCAGATGAGTCCGTCTTTCTTTAAAACTCTTCAAATGATGCAGGGCATACAGACATAATATCACTTCTATAAAACCTGTGGTCGTATGAAGAGACCAGGGCAAAAGCCAGGACATACTTAATATTGCCGCAAATGCCAGATATAAGCTGTTATAACCGTAATGCTGCTGCAAATTTGCCATTCCTTTTAAAATGCCATATTCCTCATACAGCCGGATATTCTGTGCATGATAAATATTGGTATCTGTATGAAATTGTCCTCTGGAGGTAAAAAATGCAATTCCTATGATAAAACATACATAAAAGAATCCTTCCCAGGAAAACAGCAGCTTTTTTATCTTTAATAATATCACTTTTAGTTCTTTTCTGCATCCAATACCAGACAGTACTATAAGCACCAGAAGTCCCAGATGTGCTATCATGCCTACTTTATAAAAAATACTAAAGCTTGCGGCATACAAGGTAATGCCCACAATTCCTGTTACAAGATAATCTATAACCTTAAATTTCCATTTTCCCTTTAACCATTTTGTAAGTATCTTTTCCATGCCCATACCCAATGTCAGACACAGGAAAAAATAATATATCCAACTAAGTATAACTACTGCCATATTTTTCCCTCTTCATCAATCAATATCCAGCCTTTCCAGAGCTTTTTCATTCTCTCAGGCTCATACCAGTCACAATTTTTCTGTTTCAGGGGTCTTATCATGTATTTGGAAGGATTGGTATTTAATCTTGCCCCCCAGAAACTAAACGTGGAATTAGCACAAATATTATGCTTGCACTGGCTCATCAGATAACAGTCATAAAAGCTGTCCTTTCCATGATTCACGTCTACTATCGTATATTCCATTCCGTTATATTTTTCTTTTGCATATGCCGGGTCATCCGAAAATACAAAAAATCTGGCATCGGAAACCCTCTTTTTTATCTGGGAAATGGCTGTCTCATAGTATTCTTCCGTACAGATTCCGCCAAACATTTCCTGGTTTTCCTTTGTTAAATAATCTCCCCGACGCAGATGAATGCTGACCGAATTACTGGCTCGCATTTCTTCTGCCAACTTCTGATTTTTTGGATTACTGCTTTCAGGAAATTGCAGCTTTTGCCGTAACGCAGGAAGAATATCGGCATAATAGGCTTCACAGGCCCAATAGCCCTCTAAAATTTTATCTTCCAGTAAAAAAATGGATTCATCATACATCTGCTCTTCTGTATATATGGGCTTTTGTGTAAATCCCAGTTTTTCAGATGCTTTTTTTAAAAATCCTCTTTTTCCCATAATTTTCTGTAATTCTTCCATAGTACAGATATCCAGTTCTGCCTTGGGAAAAAATGCCAGCTCCAGTTCTCTTTTTGATGCTTTGGAGTTGTCCTTTGAAAACCAGCCAATATCCAGCTTTACTTCTTTTCCAAGCTTTTTAAATTTTTCATATAATGCATACTGTTGGAGCTGGTTTCCTAAGCCGCCATTTACTTTAATAATAATCATTTTCCCTGTCCTTTAATACAACTTCTTACCCCTCTTACAGTCCGCTTTCCTTTCTATTTATTTTCCAAAAGGAAAAAACGTACTCCCGGTCCAAGACTCCATGGATAGGCTCCATAAACCTGGGGGTACTGGCTGAAGCCTTCACATTCTCCCGAACAATCATAAATGGAATGATTTCTACAGGAACGAAGCAATGCCTGCCGGTTTTTTTCTAACATTTCTTCTATGGTCAGACACTGTTTTTCATTCCCAAAAACTGCTTTCCTATCTGCATTTTCCTCTTCTTTCTCTGCCAGAGATACTTTCCTTTGTATATATGCACTGTTATACTTTTTCATCTTACCGACAGCATAAGCTATCATGGCGGTTGCAGAGGTGTCTTTTTCGCCCTCCATGGCAGATAACTGCCATGAAAAATACCCATCTTTCCTTAGATACTTATAAGCCGAAAGAGTAAGCTCGTAAAAAGCAGATATCAGCTTCTCTTTTTCCTCTCCTTCCGGCAGATAATCCACACTGTCTGCCATGGAAAGCATCAGCCATCCTACGGCTCTTCCCCAGCCTATGATTCCCTGCTTTACATAAGTTTTTCTGTCATATCCATGATAAGGAAGTCCGGTTGTTTCCTCCATCCCATGTTCTAAAAAGCAAAATACCTGCTTTAGCCCCAGTTGTACAGCCTCCGGTACCTGAAACAAAGCCCCGTAACGGCATAAAAACGGAACCACCATTCCCAAAGCATCCACATATACATGGGGCTCATGATGTTTCCGATAGGGAAATGGACTTCCAAGCTCTTTCTCATAATCACAGACATACTGCCACAGTTTATCTGCCGCCACCTTATATTTGTGGTCTTTTTTCTTTTCATATAAGTACAACAGTGAATATCCATGCATTACATTATCCACATTGGATATTGGCAGTCCTTTTTCTATCCACATATCATAGTATTTTTGTAAGGTTTCCACCTCTCCGGCTTCTTCCAGTGCCTGTGCAAGCATGGCATGAGGCCAGAAAAAAGCATCTTTTCTTGGGGTATTCTTTGGTCTCAACACCCGCTTTAAAACATATTTTATTTTCTGCTTTTTTGTGGTCTTTGGATAATGGAACAGCTCCTGTTTTGCTTCTTCCAAGAGTTCCTCTATTATCTGCTCCTGCTTTCCCTGCATTTTGTCTCCTTAATCAATATCTCATCCTGCTTCTTAAATCTGGTATCACTTACTTTTCCCCAGATACGTTAAAATGAATCCTTCATTAATTCCTGTAATTTATTTCCGGCTGCTTTTGCCCTTTCTATATAGGAGGGCATTACGTCTGACAGCTCATTTTTAATCTTTTCTTCGTTCTCATACAGCCACCAGAATGCGGCTAACAGTTGTTCTTCTTTATATAGCTTCTGTACAGGCTCTACAAAATGTTCCTCTGTTCCAAACAAATCCCTTGCAATCCCCCTTGCCTTTACGGAATACCCTACAACCAGTGTTGGTACCTTGCTGGAATACGCGGCAATGGTGGCGTGGGTTCTGGCTCCGATAAAGAAACGGCATCTGGCAATATATCCTTTTAATTCTTCACAGCTTCCGTCCGAAATCTTAACAACCCTTGTCTCATCTTTAAAATAAGAATATAATTCCTCAATGGTTTTGCGGTCATCATTACGCTGCCATACCACATGGGGAATCAGGGCGATGCTCATATCTGTTTTTTCTAAAATATCCTCTATCAGCTTCTTATAATTTTTCATGGTCATGCCGGGAGTCGTTTCATTTTCCACAATCATGGGACTGATATTGATTCCTACTGTATTTCCTTCCACAAATCCTTCAGGAAGAGGCTGATATTTCGTGTCAAGCGTAAACGCGGAATCAGGGTACAGGTACAGATTCTTTACTCCCGCTTCTTTTAAAGCTTCATAGGAAATGGATTCTCTTGCAAAAATTGCCTCGTAGGAGAGCATATCCTGCACCAGCTCTGTCCGTTTCAGCAGTTCGGGCTCAATGGAGCATCCAAGAAGCATGGTCTTTGCCTTATTTTTATGAAACATCCGGTTTGCCAGAATCAAATCAGAAATCATGGACTCATAGCAATAATTATCTCCGCCAATAGAAAGATTCCACAGGCAACTGTTTTTTCCAAGCACATTCCTAAACCGGTAGCGTAAAAAAGATTCCCTGTCCCCGGTTACCAGCCGCCATGCATAATAGAAAACGTGGATGAATTTATTTTTTCTGATATTCTGTTCCGGTACAATCTCGCACAGACCTTTTAAAGAATAGCTTTCATCTTCTTTCACGCTATTGGTTACCAGCCGGACCGGATTTTTTACTAATTTACATATGGTATTTGCCAATGCCTCACAGCCATGATTCCCACTACCTGCATGGGCATATAATACAATCTTTTCCTGATTCACTTACTTTCCTCTTTGTTTTCTTTTTTACTTATCTACTTTCTTAATTTCCATCGTTTTAACTTTCCATACATTCCCAGATATAGTTTTGGAAACCTGCCATAACAAAAGACCTTAAACGGATAGCCTTTTGGAAAATATTTCCGGTGCTGATTTCCTTTCGCATATTGCATAAAAATCCGATGGCATTCTTCCTGCTCCCTCTGGTATTGTTCCTGTTCTTCCGGTTCTAATTCCGCTATTTTTCCAACTACAAGAAGCACTGCTACCAGCAGATGGCTCTCAACCTTTACAAGCAGCTTTGGATACCTGTCTTTTATTTTTTCCAAAGCCTTTTCCCAACAGGTTATCTGGTCCATATAGCGGGAATCAAATTTTTTCAGCATTGCACCCTTATTATTTATATAATAACCGTACCCCTTATAATCGGATACCGCTATTTTTTCTGTTTTTAAGGAAACCGCAAGCAAAAACAGCAAATCCTCTCCTATGGTAAGATTTTGTATAAATTTTATATTCTCCAGCAAACTGCTTTCAAACAAGATTCCCCAGCAATGAGTATTTCCTTCCAGCAAATAATCTCTCAGATATTCTTCTATATCATATATTTTTATCTGCCCTGCTTTTTGGGTTTTTAACTTACTTTTCTGATTTCTATCCTCATCATAGACAGCTTCATAGCCACAGATTATAATGGAAGCCAGCGTAGCTTTTTGGTATTCCAGCAAGGTTTCAAGATAATCTTCTGTTATCCAGTCATCTGCATCCACAAAAGTGACAAACTCACCCCTGCACCGTTCCAGCCCCAGATTTCTGGCCGCAGAAACTCCCTGATTACGATACTGGTGTATTGCCATAATTCTGTCATCCAGTCTGGCATATTTTTTACAAATCTCCATACTGTCATCCAGAGAGCCGTTATCCACTAATATAAGCTCCCAGTCAGGACAGGTCTGCATAAGAATGCTCTCTATACATTTTTGCAGATATGCTCCGGCATTATATACCGGCACCACAATACTAATCATTTTTTACCTCTGTAATCTATCAAAAACATCAATTATCAATTTTCCAAACATAATATTGAAAACACCGGGATGCTTCAAGATATGATATAGTAATCTGTTGGCTTTTCCATCCACCCTTACAGACTCTTTCTGAATATCCGTTTCTTTGTCTGCTTCTTCTGCAATCCTGCAAACTCTTTGCACACATCCGCTCCATGTTCCCCGCAGTTCATTTTTCAATACAAAAAGGAGAAGAAATACATACTCGTTTTTAATTTTGTTTAAAAGTAATTCTTTTTGGGTTATCTTCTTTTCCTTTTCTTTACTTTCTGCAATCTCTTTTAATACTTGATATAAAAGCCTGTTATTCTCATAAAGCCCCGCATTATATTTATGAACCATGGAGGAATCTACCAGACGATAGTGGTAAAAATATCCTTCTTCCATAACCACAATCCTTTGGGAATCCAGTATGGCAGGAAAAGTAATATTCATATCTTCGCCCATGGTAAGCTTCGGATTTCCATATTTCATATTTTCACAAATCAGAGCTCTGGAAAATAATTTCATACATCTCGAACAATGTATCCTTCTATTTTCCTGTCCCATCAGAAACGGTATGATTTTTTTTTCAATATCTTCTCTTTCATAAATCCCCGGTTCCATGGACTGTTTCATATAAATGGACTTCTTTTTTTTCTCAATAATATAATTACTACAGACAATTTCTTTTTTTCTTACATCCGTATATCCTGCCAGCTTCTCTATCATGTCCGGTTCAATCCAGTCATCGCTGTCCACAAAAGCAAGATATTCTCCCTTGGAAATATCCACGCCTGCCATCCACGCAGACATTAACCCTCCATTCGGCTTATGAAGCACCTGCACTCGGCTGTCCCGTAAGGCATACCGGTCACACATTCCGGCACTTTTATCCCTAGAACCGTCATCCACCAGAATAATATCCAGATTCCGATAGGTCTGTTGCAAAACACTTTCCATACATTCCTCCAGATATTGTTCCACATTATAAACCGGAATTATGATACTCACCAGGGGGTGTTTTTCCATCATCTCTTTCTTCTCCCAACATATCACTTAAATACATACCAAAGAAAAATAAAATATAATTTCTTCCCAGATAATCAGAAATAAAATGTGCCTCAAATACAGAATATATGGTAATCACCACCACCATGGCAAGAAGCATATAATCCTGTCTTTTATATCCGCACCAAATCAGGCGGCACTGTGCCCCAAAGTAAAGAATACCCGGAATAATTCCAAACCAGTAAAAAAAACGTACGATTCCTAAATCAAAATACTTAACGTTGACAGGTGATGACCACAATGACCATGTATGAACCATCCCCTCATATCTGTTAGAATCCATTAACGCAAAAATTCTTCCGGTTAATATACTGTCCAATTTTGCAAAAAATGGAAGTTTTGTGCTATATACAGCAAATAAAACGGACACTATCACACCAAAGACCAGCACTGCTATCCCTGCGATATAAACCCATTTTTTCTGTGTCAGTTTTTTATTATAGTTTAACACCATATATATAACCAATGAACCCACAGACATCATTAAGCCCGTTCTGGAATCTGTAAACAGATATATCACAATGTGAAATGTACCAATTGCCAGATACCCCGGCCAGTTTAGTTTCTCATAATAACAATAAATTCCCAGCCATGTAAGTACCAGTATCATACAATGAAAGGCATTCGGATGTCCCATTCCAAAGCAGAACCGCGTTTCCATAATGCCATTTACACCATTTATCTCTGCCCGGTAAATGGCCTCCTGTGATACACTTCCATAAATTCCTGTTACCGACAGCAGAAAAATCACCGCACATCCAATAAGTGTATACCAGAAAGCGAATTTCAAAATCTTTTTCATGTCCTTTCCCTGACATGCCCAAATAAAAACAACAGCCCGTAATATTTCATTTCTGCCGGTTGTCCCATAAGAAATCATCCCCACGATTCCAAAGACTGCAAGACCAATCCATTCTCTCAAACTGTGCCTGCAGGTCAAAAGACTGATTCCGAATAAAACAAAAGTAATCCGGAACCACCAGCCCTCATACTGAATGATATATTCACTTTTATCCAACAATACAATGGTAAGTTCAAGAAATACTCCAAGATAAAAAGAATAGTTTGATATCATATCCAAATATTTTTTTTCTTCTTTTAAATTTCCTAATTTATTAAAATACTTTTCCACCATTTTTCCTTCTTCTTTTCCTGTGGTTTTCTTCAAAGCTCATTATGGTATTCTGCTTCAAACCTGCATTTCTTTTCGTCTCTGTTCTATCTTTTATTTACAAAGCATTTCCCCAGTTTTTTACAGCCTCTTTTTATTTTTCCTGCTGCTTTCTTTATCTTTATCTTAACTCTGATGCCCTTTTGCTGTAAAGAACCAAGCCTTGGCATAATCAGATATTCATACTCACTCTTATGCTCCAGTAAATATTTTGGATAACTGTCATCTATATCAACACAGACAAATTTCGCATCTCTTCCGAAAATATCCTGTCCGGTCATAATACGGTCTGCCACCTGTGCCAGAATTTCTTCTTCATTATATTCCTGATGGGCTGCTGCCACAACCTTGTCTCCAATACGCTTTGCCAGGTCTTTCTCGCCATTGCCTCCCATATATCCAAAATGCCATCCGCCGTTTGGGACACGCACTCCATTTACCTTTGCTTTCTTATCCCGCAAATCCCAAAAGCCTCTGCCCTGCAGGGAACCATAATAAAACACCTTGGTTCCAAGCCACATGGGATGCCTGACACCTTCAAATTCTCCGCTGTTAGAAAGAAGCTTTCCGCTGACTTCTTCCGCATTCAGAAAGCAATAGAACATTCTCTGTGCCAGATGATAGATTTTTCCCATCTCCATCTTAGGAAAAAGCTCCAGTAATGTATCCGGATTTGGGATTTCATCCACATCACTGAAAATGCAGATATCATCCTCCCTGCATTCTTTTAACCCTTCTAATAAATGGTCTTTCTGAAAATGATCCATATCATGAGGTTCTATCCCCAAAGGACATTTGTCCACCACAATATGAATGATTTTATCCTCCCATTTTTGAAACATTGCTTTATTTTCCTGAAAATATAAGGGTTTCGGTTCACTGGAAAAAGTATAAGCTGCTTCTTCTATCACAAATTTGTCTACAAAAGGAGACAAAATCTCCATGCGTAATTTTAAAATATCCAGTTCATTAAAAAACGGAAAACAATCATAAACCATGTTTTTTATGCATCCTTTCAAAAGCTATACTCCAGTTCTGAAATATCTCCAGAACATCAGTGGCCGAAGCACGTTCTTTATCCCCTTCCAAAGCTCTTTCCATGGATTTTTAAAATGGGGATAGCAGGCATTTTCTCCCCACCATTTATGAAAAGCAAAAGGTGTAATCCCCTGCACTTCCGGAATGGGATGTTCATGTGCAAAATACTTTGCCACATCAAGAGGTGCCCACTTCATTCCGGCTTCTTCAAACAGATGTCTGTTAGTACAGCAGATAAAAATATCTTCATTATAAAAGCCGTCTTCATCTTTTTCCCATTTTAAGCCGGCTTTCTTTGGAAACTCCATCAGTCTTTTACTTCGGATAGACACACTGTTTCCAACACGACAGATATTCCCATAAATATCGTGATAGCAGTGTTTCGTTCCCGGTGCCGGCATGGGCCATGGAGAACCGATATAATCATACTCTAAAAATTCATCCCGAAAGCATTCCGGATGTACCACAAATCCATCCGCATGTACAATCAGGGCAAACTCTGTATCAATATAATCCCCCAGCTCATATGCCATCTTATAATTAAAGCAATCAATGTCCGTTAATTTCGAGGTATGCTTATAGGTAATATTATGGGGCAAAAACAGAGGTTTTCTGTGGGTAATCAATACTGCCTGTCCAAAATCCACCTGCTTCATGCTGTATTTCATCGCCTTCACAGTTTCCATCATATTGACACTGCTCATTGCCACAAGTGTTACATTGGGAAGCTGTAATTTACCATTTTTAAATTCCATAAAAAACCTTTGCCTTCCTTTTTGTTTCTATCCCTTTAAGCCCTTGCCCGATAATTACTTTATCTTTCTTTGCCGAATAACAGTCTTGATTTTCTTAATACCCCGCGGCAGAGTCTGATAAATTTATAATAAGAATACCGTAATTTACTCTGAAGCTTCATCAGACACAAGGTAATTCCCGTAGGATGAATATCCGCTTTTTTATATTTCGCAGAAGTTCTTTTGTATTCTTCCAGTTCTTTCCGGCACTCCTCGGCACCAAAAATCTTCCCTTTTCTATCCTGATAGTGAAAGCCTGTATAAATATTCTGCTCCGAAGACCAGTATCCATCCGACACATTATGTCTTGCCCAGTACTTGGGTGCAATGATATATTTTACCGTATCACTGGTAAACGCCGGAAAATAGGTAAATGACGAATTGGCTAATAATAAATATTTTGCATTCTTAATAATGGAATAATCCTTTGCCAAATCAAAATTATATGCCGGAATCCCCGGTAATATCTTAT
>CAZDAT010000015.1:0-19102 GCA_964503695.1 uncultured Lachnospiraceae bacterium | reverse complement strand
TTCGAGATTGCATTACTGTTTAATTGTCAATGTTCTTTGTTTGTTTTGTTGTCTTCGCGACAGCTTATTTATATTATCACATCTGTCGATTTCTGTCAACAACTTTTTTTATTTTCTTTTTTCAAATCCGTTTTTGCTTTCCTCCTCCCGCTGCTTACCCTTAAGTCTTATGACGGTCTGTCGGATTCCGGATTTGTCTGTCGTTTTTGACGACTTTGCTATCTTATCAGAACCGGACAGTTTTTGCAAGCACTTTTTTACATTTTTTGCAAAAACTTTTTATCGACTGTATTTTTTTGTCTTTATGTGTCCATGAAGTTTGTCGAAAAGCCGCCATATCTTGGAGGAACGCTCCGTTTCTCTGATGTTCAAAAGTCGCTTTCCCCCAGGATATGACCGCTCTTTCAATATGCTTTCCATTTACACAAAAACCGAAACATCCTTATAGCAGGATACTTCTATTTCTGTATTATAGAAAATAATCAAATCAAAATATCCGGAAATTCCGAACGATGTTGATGAAGAATAGAAAGTAAATCTTTTAATGCTGTTTTATTAAGTTCTCCACCATTACACACCACCTCAAAACGTTCATCTCGAAGCATTGTATAATTTCCGGTTTCGTGAAATCCATTCCGCAGATAAAAGTTTTTTCTACGAAGCCGTTGTTCATTGTTTTCAGCGTTTTCATCAATGATTTCAAAGTCCAAAACAAGTTGTAATTCTGGATATTCATTCATCATCTTTTGTATTGCGGCACCACCATAGCCTTTGGAACGCATACGCTGATTAATTGCTAAAAAATAAACATATCCACACTCTGCATTTTTCAAAAGAACAGCAAACCCAACAGGTTTATCTTCATCATATATTCCAAGCACATCCGTATTTGTGTTTGATGCAAAATCAAATATTTCATCAAAGCCCATTCGTTCTGAAAGCGGAAATGCTTCTTCATTTATCTGCTCAAAATATTTTCTGTCTGTATTATCCGATTTTAATTTTACTAACTCTAAATTCAATTTACTTACTTCCTTATAGTTTCATTTTTTAAGAAATAGGTTTTTATTCTCTTCTGCCCCAATTCCAGTCTGTTTCCACTATACCTCAATTCCTGCATCTTAAACCCGCTTAAACGAAAAGCAGAATGATATAGAAATCAGGCGATTTTTGAACGCATGTGAAACGAGCATGATTTCTATATAATTCTGCTTTGAGCCTCAACCTCACTTTTATGATACACCACTTCAAGCAAAAGCAAAGTTTTACAAAATCCCGCACAGAATTTTAGCCATTTCTTCATTGGTGGCATTGGCGGGAATTTCATGGTTGCCGGTACGCAGTCGTCTGTCATAGCCGTTTTCAACCAGAAAACGATTGTATTCTGCCGCAGAATTGACGAGACCTGCTTCAAATAATTTCTGGCTGATAACCATGGAATCATTTCCCGATTCTACAGTGATAACAATATAATTCTCAATTTTTTCCGGCTGTGTTTCCTCTGCTTCTTCTGATTCTTTAGACTCCTCGGAATTTTCCTCCTCTATTTGTGTCTTTTCATTATCTGTTGTGTCTTTTTTTATCTCATCTGTCGTTTCTTCGTCTTTTACTGTATCTGCTTTATTATCCAAATCCGCCAACACACTCTCTTCTACCATTCCAAGCTCAAGAGCACGCAATTTTATCTGTGCATCGGTTAATTTTTCCGGTTTCTTTGTTACAGACAAAATAATGGCTGTTACCACAATTCCGATTCCAACACCGCGTAAATAATATTTTAGTTTCATATTATCTTTTGCCTTTCTTACCTGCTATCATTATTTTCCATTTTCAAATAAATCAATAATTAGTTTTACTTCACCGATTCCCAAGCCGAGACTTTTAGCAATTGCCATGTTGGATTTTCCTTCCTGGTGAAGGGATAATATCTTTTCCTTATTGCTTCCCACATTAGAGTCCGGTTCAAACTGAATGTCTATATTGGAGATATTTTCCATTCGTTTTTCATTGTTTTTCTTTGCCGGTGCTTTTCTTTTATTTGCCGGTTTCTTAGCTTTATTTTCTGCTGTCAGAATCACTTCTTTGTCTTTTGTATCATTCTTTATGTCTCCCGCTTTTCCCTGTTCCTTCAAAGCCGGAGTCTCTTCCCGCATTTTCATGGTCTGGACTTTTGTGCCGATTTCAGCCGCGGTATTTTTTACCTGTGCATACTTATTATTCAGCATATCGTATAAAAATACTGCCTCTTCATGGTTTTTGTGAATCTGTTCCAAAACCGTGGTGGAATATTCTTCAATCGCCATGATTTTTTCATTGCACATTCTCTCCATATACCGTTCTGTTTTCTGGGTTGCTGCCGAAATGGTTTCATCTACCTTTTCCTCAATCTGAAAGGTGGCATTTTTTACTTCATTTTCTACCTGTTCCCTTATTTTTTCCTGTGGTATCTTTACTTCCTTTGCAGAATCTTTTGAAAGCTTTTCCGGTATTACAAAGCTTGCAGCAAATGCAGCCACACCTAATATTATCAATAAAATTTCTGTTAATCCCATATTAATTTCAGCCGGAGATTCTCCGGCTGCCTCCATCACTATATTCTGATATCAAAACCTGAGGTCTGTTTTTTTACCACCTTATCCTCAGATTTTTCTTTCTTCTTCTGTTTTCCGCCATCGCCAAAATACTGATTACTTCCCTTTTCCCTGGCATCAAATTTTTTGTTTTGATACTGTGTTTTATTCTGATATTCCTGCTGGTCAATTTTAATAACCGTTTTCATATCCTGATTTAATTCTTTATTAAATTTATCCTGTGCCTGTCCCTGCTGGACCACACTTTTTAAATCTTCATTTTGTTTCTGTGAAGAGTAATCCTGTATTCTTGTCATGGCATTGTTTAATTCAATCTGTCCTATAGCCATTTAAATCATACCTACCAAAGCAACATCACCTTTTGACTTAATGAACCTGCAATACTGTGCTTCCGTTTTTATCATCTTGGAAACATCCGTAATTACGATTTTCGTGCCGGGATATACTTTATCCCTTACCACAATCTGTGCATCCTCACTTACGTTCATAAGCTCTTCCAGATTCCGCATTTCCTTTTCCAGTAAATCAAGCCCTTTCTTTTTTACGGTAACTGCATTTGATAAATCCTGTATATATTTTACCTGTTCCGGCGGTAGCTTGGTTCCTGATATAATCTTTGCCTTGGCAGCATCCAGTACGGGCTGTGCCATGCTGATTACTTTTCTGTCCTGCTTTAGCTGCTCCTCCAGCTCATGATATCTGCGTTTTGTATCCGGGTTGATACCGATTTCTACAATGGTATTGGCTCCCAGCTCTGCTCCCAGGGTCTTAACGTCAATCAGATTGGTCGCACCCACATAGCCTCCGGTAATAAAACCTTTCTTACCGCCAACCCGGACTTCCGTTCCGGCGGTGACATGACTATGTAAAATAGAACCTGTTTCCACATATCCCTTAGCCTCTACCGTCGCATTCTCAATAAACTTGGCAATCACATTTCCTCCGGCTCTGATAACCCCTTTTGCCATGCCGTTTACACCTCTGGCTATGGTTACATTACCCTCTGCCGTAATCTCTGCACCTTCCACAACGCCTCTGACTTCCACGTTGCCTCTTGCATTAATCTTAAAATTAGAGCATACATTTCCGTTTACCTGCACATTGCCCTCATAATCAATGTCTCCGGTGGAAATGTCTACATTTTCCACTTCCATGACATTACTTACAAAGACCTTGCCATCCACAAGCGTTACGTGACCGTCTACCTCTGAGTATATTTCTTTCCGGTTTTCGGACAGCTTAATGTTACGCCCGAAATGAATTACTTCCTTCTTAACACTTCTTGGTTTTACCACATTGCCATATACATCATGTCCATCATCACCGGGGTCTTCCGGATGAAGCACAGCCAGACAGTCCCCGGCTTTTACATGGTTGATAATATTTAACTGGAAAAAGTCAACACTGCCGTCTTCCTTCAGGGTCGGTCTTGCCTTTAAATCTGTGTTAAACAGATATTCCACATAGGCATCCTGTCCCTGTCTTGGTTCATTTCCCACTGCCAGCACAAGGTTTTCACAATAGCATCTTTCCTCTAAGAAGCCGGAAATTACAGTCTCATCCATTCCATATACAATTCCTTTAAACTTCAGGTCACTGATAATTTCTTCCCGGTCTGTACACGCCCCGTCATTAGACGGCGGATAGAATCTGCCATATGCCTGCATTTTATCCGCAGAAACATTGATATGAAGTTCTTCCGGGATAGGGCGTGATTTTTGTCTGCATAGCTCTATAACAGCACAATCCTTAACATTTAAGATTGCCCTGTTAATTTCCTTAAGCTCAAATGGAATTTGATGCTGCGTTAAATAATCTGCCACCTCGGTTACCATTAACGGAGTCTCTCCTCTCACGATTTTAAGAGAGGTCTTATTTTCTTCGTTAATAATCTGAAAATACGAATGTCTTTTGTCTATCTTCACAGGCACTTCCTCCAACACATTTTTATATTTGATGCATAATACCCATATATTTTCCTAGTTTTGTTTTCATCTTCTGTAAGGCTCTCGTATGAAGCTGAGACACCCTTGATTCAGTCACTTCCATAATATAACTGATTTCTTTCAGTGTTAAATCTTCATAATAATACAATTCCACAACCCGTCTTTCTCTTTCTGTGAGTATCTCCAAAGCCTCTGTAAGCATTACCTTCATTTCTTCCTGCTCTACAGCCTCTTCCGGCATGATAAAATGACGGCTCGTGTTTTCCGAATTTGGAATTTCACTCCCCTGTTCCAAAAATTCATTTAAAGAAACCACATTGGTAATTTTCATCTTTGACTGCCAATCGGCATATTCTTCGTCTGAAATATTTAATTCCTGTGCGATTTCTTCGTCCGTTGCAGGTCTGCCCTTTTCACTTTCTACCCGATGCATTATGGCATCTATCTGTTTTTGTTTTTGTCTGATGGTCCTTGGAATCCAGTCCATTTTCCGAATCTGGTCCAAAACGGCACCCCGGATTCGCAGGGATGCATATGTTTCAAATTTGACAGCCTTCGTATAATCAAACTTATCAATGGCATCTATCAGACCAAAAATCCCATAACTTACCAGGTCCTCGTATTCCACGTTGTAGCCTAAATACATACTCAGCCTGCCTGCAACTATTTTAACTAATGGAGCATATTCCAAAATAAGTTTTTCTCTGATTTCCGGGCTTCGATTACTTTTTTCATAATCTTCCCATAATTTATTTCTTCCTGCCTCATCCATTCAGTGCAAACCTCTTACCCAGGAATCCTGTACAGGATTCTTAAGCTATTCCTCTGCATTTTCTTTTGGTTCTTCTTCTGAACCGTCTTTTTCCACGACAACTCCTTCTTCGAGTTCCTTCGCTTTTCTTTCCTCTTCATTTTTTTTATCAAAAGAGACGATTACCTTTACAAATACTAAACCGAAACAATAAAATGCAAGCAAAACAGACAGCAATACAAGTAATGCTGTCTTAATTTCATATTGAAAAAAATAGGTCATAATACTGGTTATACTTCCTGCAATTAACATAAGTATCAAAGGGAGTAATTTTAATTTTTCATTTTTCATCCTTATTCTTTCCTTATATAATTTTGCTTTCTTTTCCTACTCTTTTGATATGATATTGCCCGGTTGCAGGATAAAATGTTACGGTTCTTCCGTAAGTATCTCCTGTATCTCTTGCCTTGATAGGAATCCGGAGTTCTGACAGCTTTTTGATACTGGCTTCTACATTCCGGTCTCCGATACTGAGCATTTCCGATTTATTGTTTACAGAGAACATTTTCGCTCCTCCGGCAATTTTTGCAACCAGATTCTCTCTTCTGGCTCCTTTTGCAATCACTCTTTTGAGTAATTCTTCTATTCCGCTGTCTGCAAATTTGGCTATATTTACATTATTGCGTATACTGGTGCTGTCCGGTAACATCACGTGTACCATACCGCATATTTTATTCTGAGGATCCCATAGTACCACTCCTACACAGGACCCCAGACCTAATGTCGTTATGGAATCAGCACCGCTGCATACATTCATGTCAGCCATTCCCACTTTAATTTCCATATCCTTTGTCCCTTCCGTATTCTTCAAAAATTATTCTACCGGAAGTCCTAAGGAAGTAAGAATTTTTTTATAGGAATCCACATCCGGAACCATGATGAAGAAACCATCAATCTCAATTTCGTCAAAAATCTGAGACTGAATCAATAACATTTCATCACCCATAATTCCAAATTCAATTGCAGGCACACTAAGAATTGCTCCCGCCATATCTATCGCCAGGTCGGGAACGGATGGTTCAATCCTTAAACCTGTCATTGTGCTTAACGCATTCAGATATGCCCCTGTAATGATATTTGAAATCTCTTTTAAAGCGGATTGTTCCATTTCTCCATGGATATCCTGTGCATAGTCCCCCATAAGCTTTTTCACAAGATGAAGTGCAACATCTTCTTTTACAAGAAACAAAATGCTTCCCGTAATATCCTTCTGGATGGCAAGATACATTCCTGCCATCACCTGTTCTTCCCCGCCTATCAAATCACCAATCTCAGAAAAATTAATCAGCTTGACCTGCGGTACACTCATATCTACCTTGCTCTGTAAAAGCTCTGCCAATGCAGTTGTTGCATTGCCTGCACCTATATTTCCTATTTCCTGTAATACATCCATGTATTGTGCGGACATATCCTCAACTGTAATATCGCTCATTTTATACCCCCAAGGCAGTTATTCTTTTTCTAATAACACCGTATTCAAATCCAGCAGGGAAACCAGTCCGCTTTCGCATTTTCCAACTGCATATACAAAACCGTCACGTTCCTCTTTGCTGTCGCTTGCAACTTTTTCGATGCATTCTTCTTCTAAGGTAAGAACCTCTTTCACTTCATCCACAATAATACCAATCATGCCGTACTGCTCTAATTTCAGAATGATAATTCTGGTATTCTTGGTCGTTACATCTTCTTCCATTCCCATTTTAAGACGCAGGCTCATTACCGGAATAACTTCACCACGAAGGTTAATTACACCTTTGATGTAAGAGGTTACATTGGGAACTCTTGTAATATGCTGCATTTTAACAATGTTATCAATATATTTGATATCAATTCCGAATTGTTCATCCCCCATTGAAATAACAATATACTGGGCTGTATCTTCAATTTTCTTTGTATTTTCCATCGTGTCATTCCCCCCTTTAGAACAATGCATTGGTGTCTAAGATTAATGCAACTTCTCCATCACCAAGAATGGTTGCTCCACTGATTTCTTTGCTCTTCTTAATATATTTACCTAATGATTTGATAACGATTTCCTGCTGTCCCATTAATTCATCAATTACAAGACCTGCCTGTTTGTCACCTTTTCTTACAATAACCGCTATCAGATTATCATTTTCCGTCTTGGTGGATTCAATGCCAAGCACCTGATTCAGACGCACTAACGGAATAACGTTCCCTCTGAGTGTAATCACTTCTTTGGACTGTACAAAGCTGATGTCAGAAGGGGAAATATCTTCAATGGTCTGGATATTTCCTAAGGAAATCGCATATTTTTCATTTCCCACAGTTACCATAAGTGCCTGGATGATAGCCAGTGTCAGCGGAAGACGGATAGACCATGTACTTCCCACACCAAGCTTACTCTTAACTTCCACTTCACCGCTTAAGGATTCAATCTTGGATTTAACAACATCAAGACCGACACCCCTTCCGGATACGTCAGATACCTTCTTTGCAGTAGAAAAGCTTGGAAGGAAGAGTAAATCCGTAATTTCCTTGGCACTCATGATGGCTGCCTGTTCTTCGGTAATGGTTCCTCTTTCGATGGCTTTCTGTCTGACAGCTTCCACATCAATACCATTACCATCATCACTTACTTCGATGATAACGTTGTTACCTTCCTGGTAAGCATTTAAGAAAATGGAACCCACTTCGGATTTTCCACGTTCTTTTCTAAGCTCCGCAGATTCCAGTCCATGGTCAGCCGCATTTCTGAGTAAGTGCATTAATGGGTCACCGATTTCATCTACTACGGTACGGTCAAGCTCTGTCTCTTCACCGGACATATATAATTCCATCTTCTTGCCTAACTGTTTCTGCAGGTCACGAATCATACGGGGGAATTTATTTACTACACTTTCAATGGGAACCATTCGTACCTTCATAACGGATTCATGAAGATTGGTGGTTACACTTTCCAGGTATTCAATATGCTCGTTCATTCCGGTTCCTGCGGCAGCATTATCCGTATATGTAGAAGATACCAAGGAGTTCTTGGCAATGATAAGCTCACTGACAAGATTCATTAATACGTCTAATTTTTCAATATCAACACGAACGGTTCTGTTGACTACCGGTTTGTTCTTCTTCTCTGCTGCTACGTTAGCCACAGCCTTGGTTTCTTTTTTCTTAGCTTCCGGTGCTGCTTCTGCCGGCTGCTGTTCTTCTTCGGTTTCTTCCTTGACTTCTTCCACTGCTGTTTCCACAGCCGGAGGTGTCATGATGCTTCCCACAACCTCCTGGATTTCGGAAACATAGCCTGCGGCAGCAATCGCTTTTTTCGCATCACAGTCTGCTACCATGATAACGCTGAATTCATAATCAAATTTTTCATCTTCAATATCCTGTGTAGACGGACTGGAAGCAATGATTTCTCCCAGGTCTTCCAAAGCCTTGAATACAAGGAATGCCCTGGCTGCTTTTAAGATACAGCTTTCCTGTACATACACCGTAAGACCGATGATGTTCTTACCCTGTTTTGCCGCTTCTGCAAGAACATGGTTTTCCGCATCCCCTAAAGGAATGTTCTGCCATTTTTCCTTGTCGCTTCCCGGCTGGGTGTTTTCCTGTGTTTTCACTTCGGTTGCGGCTTCTTTTACAGGCTGGTCATTGTTTTCCAACATTGCATTTAAATCTTTAATCAATAATTCGTTGTCATTGGTTCCCTCGTCTCCGGTTTCCTGAATCTTGTTCAGATAATCATCCAGGGCATCCAGACACTGGAATAATGTATCAATCATGGAAGCATTTACATTAATATGGCCGTTTCTAACCTCAGAAAATACGTTTTCCATATCATGGGTCAGATTCTGCATTCTCTTATATCCCATGGTACCTGCCATTCCCTTTAAGGAGTGTGCTGCCCGGAATACTTCGTTAATGGTATCCATATTTTCCGGATTCTGTTCCAGCTCCAGAATCTGTGTGTTTAAGCTCTGTAAATGTTCTTTAGTTTCATCAATAAAAATCTCAAGATACTGACTTACATCCATTCTAATTTACCCCCACGCGTAAAATAATTTCCTGTGCAACCTGATCCAGTGCCACAACCTGGTCGGCAAGTCCTGCCTTTTTAATACTTCTTGGCATTCCGTATACCACACAGCTTTGCTCATCCTGGGATATCACGTGCACTTTTTTTCTGCTCTTTAAATTGGTAATTCCTTCGGTTCCATCGGAGCCCATTCCTGTCAGAACCACACATACTGCCTCATCATATTTGCAGTTAATGAGAGATTCATACATATAATTGGCACAGGGCTTTACTCCTTCCCTTGACGGTTCATCCGTATAATGGATAAGGCTTCTTCCCTGCTTCTCCACTATGTTCAGATGCTTTCCGCCCCTTGCCACGTAAACCCAGCCTTTTTTCAGTTCATCACCTTCTTCGGCCTCCTTTACATGCAGGGCACTTAAGGAATCTAATCTTTCTGCCATGGATTTGGTAAATCCACCCGGCATATGCTGTACAAGAACTACAGGTGCGTCTAAGTTCTCAGGCAGTCTTGGAATTACAGACTGTAAGGACTTGGGTCCTCCGGTAGAGCTGGCTATGGCAACAATCTTCCTTCCTCCGACTCCTGTACCCTTCTTCTTTACCAGTTCCACGATTTTTTTCGTATTCTGTGTGTCTTCCCTGGTAAAAACCTTGGTAAATACAGGGGGATTTGAATTGACAACTGCATTTAAGGTACGAAGGAAGTTCTTCGTAAATTCCTCGCCCCTGCAGTCAAATGCCCTGTCCGGCTTATGGACAAAGTCCAGTGCTCCCAGCTCCAGGGCATCCAGTGTTGTCTGTGCCCCTTCCCTGGTATCGGTGCTTGCCATCATAATCCGTACGGAAATCTTATCCTTACGAAGTGCCTTCAGCAATTCCAGCCCGTTCATCTTAGGCATGTTCACATCCAGAACTACTGCATCATAGCTGTTCTTTCTGATAAGCTCCAGTGCTTCCAGACCGTTGGTTGCCTTGTCAACCACCTTTAAGTTCTTATCTTGCTCTATTATATCACAAAGAACCCTTCTCATGAGTGCAGAGTCATCAACAACTAATAATTTTTTCATGTTATTTCCTCCTTACAGTCCATTGTCACGTTTTCTTCGCTTACGTTCATCTTCAAAGATATAATGAATAATCCATTCCCTGTCCCGGTGGGATATTTTCTTAAACTGCAGCCGCATTTCATAAAGCTCAGAATCCTTTACAGGCTTTATGGCCAGGACTTTTCCAATGGCCTCCACATCCCTTGCCTCTTCCTTAAGCTCAATGTGCAGAATACACAGAATCAGCTCGTGCAGCTCGTATTTGTCCACGGTCCTGAAACGGATACCGCCTCCGCCGATATCCTGTGTCCAGCCTTCCGTTCTTTCTATGGTTTCATCCCATACAAGCATTTCCTTTTCTTCATCCGACAGGCTTCTTGTAAACACCGGAATGTTACAGTTATACCGGTAAAATTCCCGCCTCTGATACCGTTTTAAGGGGGAAATCAGTTCCACTGACTGTAACATGACATTTCCGTTTTTATAACGGTCCTGTATTTTTACGTCACACTGATACAATCCCTTTTTTGTATAGATTACCATGGTAAATATTTCATTTCTGGGAAGCAGTACCAGATGCGACTGCTCTATGGGCATAAGAATCTCAATCTTATCTTCATCCAGAACCTGATTAATCTTGCTTACATAAATCTTTAGTGCTTTTTCCTCTTCTTCTGTCAGAATCCCATGCCGTACCTGTAATTCCACCTTATTTCCAATGCCAACATACTTTTCAAGCATACTCTTCTCCCATCAAATCATTTTATTTTTACCAGTAATCATATGTGAAAAAAATGCTGCCATTCCACGTTTCTTCACTGGTTTTTCTTCTCCCATAAGTTTTGCTGCCATTCTTTCATATGCAATGGCTGATTTTGCATTCGGATTACTTAAGGAAACCGGTTTTTGCTGCATCACTGCTTCTGATAGCTGGGTGTCCCATGGAACAGCTCCCAGATAAGTAATGGGAAGCTTCAGATAGCGGTTTACCACAACCTCCAGTTTCTTAAAAAGATTCTCTCCCTCGCTGGCCCTGTTTACACGATTTGCAATCACCTTAATCTGGGATACCTCTTTGGAAAATCTGGGATGACGGTTCAACGCTTTTAATAACGAATAAGAATCCGTAATGGAAGTTGGTTCCGGTGTGGTCACTAACAGGATTTCCCCGCTTGCCACTAAAAATTCCATCACCGCATCCGAAATTCCCGCACCGGTATCAATGATAATGATATCCGCGATGGCATCCAGCTGTGCCAGATTCTGGATAATATACATCAAATGCTCCCTGCTTAAATTGGACATTCCCACGATTCCGGAGCCGCCGGAAATAAATCCCACATCACCGGCTCCCCAGGTGATAATATCCTTGATGTTTTTTCCCTGGTATATCAAATCACACAGATTATGCTTCGGAACGGTTCCAAACATAATTTCAATATTTGCCAGTCCGAAATCCGCATCCAGGATAATCACACGCTGTCCCATTTTCCGAAACTGTAATGCCAGGTTAATGGATGTATTTGATTTTCCTACACCTCCCTTACCGCTGGTAACGGTAATGACCCTTGCCAGTGGTCTTTGCGGTGTATGGTTTGTTTTAATTATATTACGTAAATGTTCTGCCTGATCCATAAGTCTGTCCCCCC
This sequence comes from uncultured Lachnospiraceae bacterium, assembly GCA_964503695.1. Classification (GTDB taxonomy): domain Bacteria; phylum Bacillota; class Clostridia; order Lachnospirales; family Lachnospiraceae; genus SFDP01. The sequence goes on along the minus strand of CAZDAT010000015.1, from coordinate 7,059 downwards.
TGACTTAATTGCCGCTTAAAATCTGTTTTACCGTAGTCTGGGCATTAAACGGCAGGATATCATCCGGCACATTCTGTCCGCAGGTTACGTAAGACAGCGATGCCCCTGTATATAATCTTAAATTATACAGATTCCCCAGTGCAGTGGTCTCGTCTAACTTGGTAAAAATAATCTTGTAGTCCTCAATATCCCTGTAAGCATCCGCAATGCTTGTCAAATCCTTATATTTGGTGGTGGCACTGACTACCAGATATACTTCCTTTTCCACCTCTTCGCCAAGAACACGTATAAATTCACAAATGGCATCCTTTTGTTCCTTATTCTGATGGGAATGCCCCGAAGTATCAACAAGGATATAATCAAAATCCTTATATTCTTCCACACTCTGTATAATTTCATCCGGTGTATAGATTACCCGGAAAGGCACTTCTAAGATATTGGCATAAATTCGAAGCTGCTCCGCTGCCGCGATACGATAGGTATCGGCAGTTAAAAGTGCTATTTTTTTCTTTTCCTCCACACAGAACCTGGAAGCAATCTTTGCAATGGTGGTTGTTTTTCCTACTCCCGTGGGTCCGATAAAATAGAGAACCTTGGGTGCGTTCTGGGCAGGCTGGATTCTTTTTGCCTGACCGAATTTTAAAATCATCTTCTGATATACACTGGAAAGAACAAAATCCATCTGCATATCCGGTTTTCCATTCTGCTGTATCTCTTCGATTAACTGATTGGCATATTTTTCGTTAATTTCATTGTCTATCAGTGTATTATATAAAAGCTTTAAAAAGGTCTCGTTTTCTTCAGATACCTTTTTCACCTGCTCTTCTTTCTGCTTTTTTTCTTTTTCCTTTTCTTCTTCTTCCTTATCCCTTAAAATCTGCTGCTGCAATAAGGTCTGCAATCCGTCAAGCTTCTCCACAATGGCTTTTCCGGTTTCCTCACTGTCCTCTGTCCTGGCTCTTTCTGCACTTCTTAAAGGCTGTTTTTCCCAGACAGAATCCGGTACTAAAGGCCCTGTCGTTTCTTTTACGGGAGGAAACAGAGATTTTACTTTTTCTGTCTCTGCCTCCAAAGCCACCGTAACTTCCACTGCCATACCACCAAAAAATCCAAAAAATCCTTTTCTCTTGGTATTCTTTACATTCATAATAACGATATTTTCGCCCAAATCCTTTTTCGCCGCATCAAGTGCATCTTTTTCGGTTTTTGCCGTATATTTTTTGATGATCATGTTTTAGCCTCTCCTATTATAATTTATCCTGTAATTAGACCTACTGACTTTAATTCTACATCTGAAACAATTTCGTTATAGGAAACTACGATTAAATCCCTGTAATATTCTTCTGTCAGACGCTTGAAATAAATACGTACAATGGGGGATGTGATAACAATCGCGGGTTTCCCCATGTTTTCCAGTTTCTTTATTTCTGTTTCCACAGATTTTAAAATCTTTTTGGATTTTTCCGGGTCTAATGCCAGATAAGCCCCCTGTTCCGTCTGTTTGACACTTTTCATGATTTCCTGCTCCACTACCGGGTCCAGGGTTACCACACTGGTCGTTTCCCTGGGCGGAAAATATTTGCTGGAAATCGCCCTTTTCAGACTCTGTCTTACATATTCCGTTAAAATATCCGTATCACGGCTGGTAGATGCATAATCTGCCAGTGTTTCAAAAATCGTAAGCAGGTCTCTGATGGAAATTCCTTCCCGCAAGAGATTCTGCAATACTTTTTGTACCTCGCCAAGTCCAAGGGTCTTTGGAATCAGCTCTTCCACCAGTACCGGATTGGTCTCTTTCAGATTGTTTACCAGTCCCTGGACATCCTGACGGGACAACAGCTCTGCCACATGCTGGCGGATGACCTCCGTTAAATGGGTTGCAATAATGGAAGGCGGGTCAACCACCGTATAGCCAAGACTTTCTGCCCGTTCTCGCTGTCCTTCCGTAATCCACAGTGCAGGAAGATGGAAGGAGGGTTCAAAGGTCGGAATCCCTGCAATTTCTTCTTCCACATATCCCGGATTCATTGCCATATAATGGTCAAACAAAATCTCGCCTTCGCTGACCTGTATTCCCTTGATTTTAATAATATACTGGTTTGGATTAAGCTGGATGTTATCCCGCAGACGGATAATGGGTACTACCATACCAAGCTCCAGGGCTACTTGTCTTCGAATCATAACCACACGGTCCAGCAGGTCTCCGCCCTGGTTTACATCTGCCAGGGGAATGATTCCATAACCAAATTCCAGTTCGATGGGGTCCACCTGTAAAAGGCTGTTGACATTTTCCGGCTGACGGATTTCCTCTGCCGCCGCCTCTTCCATATCAGTCTCTGTTTCTATCTGGGCTGTTTCAATGGTGCTTTCCATCATTCTGGCCGCTACCACAAATGCCATCCCCATTCCTACAAAGATAATGGCATTCAAAGGAGTTACCAGTCCCAGAACGGACAGGGCGATTCCTACCAGATATAAGACCTTTGGAATCCCGAAAAGCTGTCCGATTAATACATTTCCAAAATCTGCATCTTTGCTTCCCTTGGTTACTAAAATACCGGTTGCAAGAGATATCAGAAGGGAGGGAATCTGGCTTACCAGACCATCACCGATGGTAAGAATGGTGTATTTCTCCAGTGCCGCGTTGATATCCATTCCCTGACGCAGTACCCCCATGGCGATACCGCCTATGATATTGATTACCGTAATCATAAGACCTGCGGTAGCATCTCCCTTTACGTACTTTACCGCACCATCCATGGAGCCAAAGAAGCTGGCTTCCTGCTGAATCTTATCTCTTCTGCGTTTTGCCTCTGCATCCGTAATTGCCCCGGTATTTAAGTCCGCGTCTATTGCCATCTGTTTTCCCGGCATGGCATCCAGTGTAAATCTGGCAGTTACTTCTGCCACACGTTCCGAACCTTTATTGATTACCATAAACTGAATCAGAATCAGAATGATAAATACAATAACACCTATAATCAAATCGCCGCCGCCAACGAACTCACCAAAGGTAGATACTACGTTACCAGGGTCTCCGGTTCCAAGAATCAGTTTGGTAGAAGATACGTTTAGGGCAATTCTAAAAATAGTGGTAAACAAAAGAATGGTCGGGAAAAATGACATATCCAGAACCTCTTTTGCAAACATACAGGTAAACAGAATCGTAAACGAAATCGCAATGTTAAATGCCAGTAAAACGTCAAGTAAAGAGTCCGGAATGGTAACTATGAGCATGGCTATTGCGGTCAGTAAATATAAAGCAACGCCTAAATCTGTTTTTTTCATAATTTCTCTCCTTTCTCTTTTTTATCTTTATACCTTTCCCTGTAAATGGTATACAAATGCCAGTACCTCTGCTACTGCCTGGTAAAGCTCGGGGGGAACTGCTTCTCCCACCTCCACGTTGGCATACAGCATCCTGGCCAAAGGTTTGTTTTCTACAATTTCTATTTTATTCTCCCTGGCAATCTCCTTGATTCTTTGTGCCAGCGAGTCCTGCCCCTTGGCAATGACTACCGGGGCATCACTTACTGCAGGGTCATACTTAATTGCCACTGCATAATGGGTGGGGTTTGTGATTACCACATCTGCCTGCGGAAGGGACTGCATCATCCTGCGTCTTGAGACCTCCTGCATCTTCTGACGAATCTTACCCTTAATCTGCGGGTCTCCTTCCTGGTTCTTATATTCTTCCTTAATCTCCTGCTTGGTCATCTTCATGTCTTCTGCAAATTTCCATTTCTGATAGGCAAAATCCGCAAAAGCAAATACCAGATACACCACAGCAATCCGAATCCCCAAATCCGTAACTATCTTTAAAATCAGATTAATGGCAGGCATAATCTCCATATCATACATATATAAGATATAGACGGACTGGTCTTTTAAATATCCGTATGCCATATAAACAATAATGCCGATTTTGATAAAAGATTTCAATAGCTCCACCAAAGAATTTGCAGAAAAAATTTTCTGAAATCCTTTCAAGGGATTTAATTTTGAAAACTTCGGCTGTAAGGGCTTTGCAGTCGGTTTCCACTTTACCTGCATAAAATCACTAAAAAAAGCCACCAAAAAGCCTACCAGTAATATGGGAAGAATTATCAGAATAATCTGGCTCATGCCATGACGAATCAGAAGCCCGATATCCCTTTCAGCAGAGGTACCGCCATAAAGCTTTGTAACCTCCGGAATCCTATTATAGATAGTCTGGAAGGATTCCAAAAAACTGGTTCCCATATTTCCTGTCCAGATTTTCAATACCAAAAACAGAGCTAAAAGCCCCATCCCGTTTGCAATCTCCCGGGATTTTGCCACTTGCCCTTCTTTTCTTGCATCATCTAATTTTTTCTGGGTTGCCGGTTCCGTTTTTTCTCCGCCGGGACCGTCTTTTGCAAAAAACTGAAGATTGTATTCTATAATCACATCATTGCCTCCACAAACGCAACCATCATGATTTTCATTTCCTTAAACACCATGTCTGAAATATTCGGAAGCATGCCTATGGTAATAAATAACACCAGAAATCCTACTAACACCTTCATCTGCATTCCCACAGAAAACATATTCATCTGGGGGGCAACCTTGGTTAAAATACCAAGAATTGCATTCAGTATAATCATGACCGCAAACATGGGCAGGCAGATTCTGAATGCTATCAGAATATAATCTGCCATAAACTGTAGCATTACCTTAAGCAGTCCGTCTGTAGGGAATTTTGCTGCACCTACCGGAATCAGCTGAAAGCTTTCTGCCAGTGCTTTCATGATATACTGATACATACCGGAGACGATTAACACAAGCATCACCGCGTACTGATACCATAAACCGCTGATACTCATGTCCTCTTTCGTGGTAGGGTCCATCATACTTGCCATGGAAAGACCTGTTTCCATATCTATGATTCTTCCTGCAAATCCCACGATTCCGGTACAGATACTGCATCCGTACCCTAAGAGTAATCCGGTTGCCGCTTCCTTTAACACCAGAGCCGCATAGCCATATATGCTGTCATAGACCGGTCCTGCCATTTCTCCCATGGTAGTGTACAAAAGCACCGATACCAGAAAGGAAAGACCGATTTTAATACGCGACGGAGTATTGTTCATGCTGTAAAAGGGTGCAATAAATATAAAACAGGAAATTCTGCAAAATATTAGCATAAAAAATTCCAATTCGGCTACTGAAAACGAATAATTTATCATATTTTCATCCTAATTCCTATCTGATATATACAGAAAAATCAGACCACAGCTGTACCATATATTCCGTCATATTATTTAGCATCCAGTGTCCTAAAGCTATAATGGTAATAAAAATCGCCAGAATCTTTGGTACAAAGGTAAGTGTCTGCTCCTGAATACTGGTAACGGTCTGAAAAATACTAATCACCAGTCCGACTATCAGTGAAACAAGCAATACGGGTGCTGCCGTAATACATACCACATATAAACCACGATTACAAATCTGTACAACTTCATCTATGGTCATTCTTCACATTCTCTCCTTCTAATATAAAAACTAATAAAAGGTCTTCACTAAATTGCCGATTACCAGATTCCATCCATCTGCCAGAACAAACAAAAGAATCTTAAAAGGCATGGAAATCGTCGTAGGCGGAAGCATCATCATACCCATGCTCATAAGGGCAGAGGCTACTACCATGTCAATGACAATAAACGGTATATAAATGATAAATCCAATAATAAACGCGGTTCTCAGTTCACTGACTATAAAGCTTGGAATCAGAACAGCATTTGGAATCTCATCCAGATTTTCTGTCCATTCCTCTCCCGCAATCTCCATAAACATTCTGACATCCTTTACCTGTGTCTGCCCGTACATAAACTGTCTTAAAGGAGCCATCCCTTTTTCCAGGGCTTCTTCCTGGGTTATGATTCCTTCATTTAAGGGCTGTATCGCTTCCTCGTTAATCTGCGTTATGACAGGATTCATAATAAAAAATGTCAGAAACAGTGCCAGACCTATCAATATCTGATTGGAAGGGGCTGTCTGTGTGTTTAATGCATTCCTCGTAAAATGAAGTACAATGATAATCCTTGTAAAAGAGGTCAGCATAATAATCAGAGTCGGTGCCAGTGCGATTAACGTCAGTGTAATCAGAATCTGTAACGTAGAACTAAGATTACCGTTATCTCCATTAATGGTGACACTCATCCCATTTGAAATATTCATTTCCTGCAAATCTTCCGGGCTTTCTGCATTGCCCGGTTCATTTAAGACCGTCTGGTTCTGTCTGGTTCCCGTAAGATTACTGTCTAAATTTCCTGCCGCCTGTACTTTTACATTCGGACAGATACAGAATATGCCTGCCACAACCAGCAGGCATATGATTTTTATAATCCTCATATTCACATTATGTAAAAACTTCATCTTAATGCCTTTTTCCCTCGTTGGTATCCTGTTTTTTATTTCCCAATGTTTTCTGCTTCATGTTCTCAAATATCTTTTGAAAGTCCATTCCTGCGTCTCCATTGTTCTCATGAAAAACCATCTCTTCTTCTTTTAATTCCCCCAACATGGTAACCGTATCCCTGCACACTGCCATACACAGATATTTCTTTCCTACCCGGACAATCTGCAGATACTTGTTATTGGAAATCCTTAAGGTCTCAATCAGCTCCATGTTTCCTGCTTTCAGCTTATTTTTCTGTAAAGAAGCCATATATCTTGTGGTAAGATACGTAATGACCAGTACAAACAGAAAAATAAACAATGCAGTCAAAAACTGAAGCAGCGACTCAATCCCAGAATTTATGGATAACAGCATCACTAACCAACTACCTTCTGAACTGCCTCAAGAACTCTGTCTGCCTGGAAAGGCTTTACGATAAAATCTTTTGCACCGGACTGGATAGATTCAATAACCATAGCCTGCTGACCCATGGCAGAACACATAATCACGCATGCTCCCGGGTCTGCTGTTTTAATTGCTTTTAATGCAGCGATACCATCCATTTCCGGCATGGTAATGTCCATCAGTACCAAATCGGGTTTGAGTTCATTGTACTTTTCAACACCCTTTACACCATTTTC
>CAZDAT010000014.1:0-19334 GCA_964503695.1 uncultured Lachnospiraceae bacterium | reverse complement strand
CTTTGTAAGCCCCTGTAAGGTGTAAATAACAGGAAGACGACCGATAAATTCCGGAATCATGCCAAAGGTTCTTAAATCCTCGACAGTTACTTTGTCTAAGATGTTTTTTTCTTTATCGTATTTATCCTTTAAATCTGCCCCAAATCCGATGGAGGTCTGTTTGTTCAGTCTCTGTTTAATAATCTCTTCCAAATCGGGGAATGCACCGCCGCAGATAAAGAGAATATTTCTGGTATTTACCGTTGTCATGGGAACCATGGCATTTTTGTTGGTAGCTCCCACAGGAACCTCCACATCTGCTCCTTCCAGAAGCTTTAACATTCCCTGCTGTACGGATTCGCCGCTGACATCTCTGGAATGGGTATTTTTCTTTTTGGCAATTTTATCTATCTCGTCAATAAAGATGATACCCTGCTCTGCCCTTTCCACATCATTGTCCGCAGCCGCCAGAAGCTTACTTACCACACTCTCGATATCATCACCGATATACCCGGCTTCTGTTAAAGAAGTGGCATCCGTAATGGCAAGGGGAACATCCAGAAGCTTTGCCAGAGTTTTTACCAGATAGGTTTTGCCGCTTCCGGTAGGACCAATCATCAGCATATTGGATTTTTCAATCTCAATTTCATCCATGGTTCCGGTTGCCACACGTTTGTAATGATTGTACACTGCTACGGAAATCACTTTTTTTGCCTTTTCCTGGCCAATGACATATTCGTCTAACTGTGCCTTAATCTTATGAGGCGGCGGAATGTTCTTGATATCCAGCACCGGCTGTTCTTTTTTCTTGCGTTTTTTTAATTTCTGGCGGTTTGGGATTCCGCCATCCATCTGTAAATCCGCAAGATTGATGAAGCTGATATTGGGAAAAGGTCTTTTATAAGTCCTGGTTTCTTCTTCCTCTTCCACCTCCGAGGGCTGTTCTTTTACTTCCTTGTCTTCATTTACCTCTTCTTTTTCCTCTTTTTTTTCCGGCATTTCTTTTTTAGACTCCGGACTGGTAAACTGTGCAAAGCTGTTCATAAACGCAGGATTGTTTATCATGCCCTGATAATCAAACTGATTCACGGTTTCCATGGTTTTTTGCATGCAGTCCATACATATGGTTATGTTGCCCGGCATTTTCAGCATTTTTCCTGCCTTGCTCTCCGGTCTTCTACAGATGAAGCAGACATCCTCATAGCTTTCATCTGTATTTTTTGATTCAAATTCTTCTGCCATTCTTCCCTCCATATTCAGCAGGTTTTCTTATCTTATGGAGTCTGAGTCTGTACCCCCAAAGTTACCAGAAGTGTATGTTCCACATAGCCTCCGGCATTGGGTCTTTGAATAGTAACTGTCACTGTTTCTCCTACTTCATAATATTCCAGATATCCCTGCAAATCTTCCATTGTATTTACACTGTTTCCGTCAAATGCCGTAATAATATCTCCTTTTAACATTCCGGCATTAGCTGCTCCTCCCTGGTAAACCTGTGCTACATATACACCCTCCGGCATACCATACATGGTGGAAACATCACTGGTAACATTTAATCCTGAAATTCCTAAATATCCTTTTTTGGCGGTATCTACCTTATCCTTTGTTTCCCGGTTCATTAATTCTTCAATAATTGGTTTTGCATTGGAAATCGGAATTGCATAGCCCATTCCTTCAATGGTACTTCCGCCGATTTTATTCGAGTTAATTCCAATAACCTCTCCCTTGACATTCAGCAGTGCCCCACCGGAATTTCCCGGATTGATGGCTGCATCTGTCTGAATTAAGGTTCCGCTGGTAGAGCCGTCCTCGCTCATTTCAATCTGACGGTTTAAGGCACTGATAACCCCGGTAGTTACTGACTGTCCGTAGCCTAACGCATTACCGATGGCAATGGCAGGTTCTCCTACCTTTAAGTTTTCGGAATCTCCTATCACTGCGATGGAGATATTTTCCTTGGTGGAAGCTTCCAGGGAATCCAAAGCTACTGCTATGACAGCCAGGTCCATGTTGGAATCCGTACCCTTCACCTTGGCATCTGCAATACTTCCATCAATAAACTGTACTTTCAGTTGTGTAGAGTCTGAAATTACATGATTGTTCGTTACCACCAATAATTCCGTATCGTTTTCCCCGACAATGATGCCGGAACCACTGGATTCATTCTCACTCTGATACTGCTGTCCCCAGAAGCTCTGGGTCACGATTGAGGTATTGGTAATGGAAACAACGGAAGGCATTACTTTTTCCACCACGTCCGTTACATCCGTAACCACTGCGGTGACGGTCTGTGTATTCTGGATGCCCGATTCATTTTCAGAAGCCTCCTGTAAAGATACGATTGTTTTTTCCTCTTCCGTAACCGGCTCTGCCACCGCTGTCTCTGAAACGGTTTTATCGGTCAAAAGATTACCTGCCAGAAAGCCTCCAAAAGCACTTCCTCCCACTACAAAGCAGACTGCCAGGGTTATCCCTAAGATTTTTCCCACTGATTTCTTTTTCTTCGGGCGGGGCGTCTCATAATACTCGTACCTCCGGTTATCTCCCTGCTGATAAGAGGAAGAATAAGTTCCTTCATTTCTATAATTGTTGTCTTGTTCGTTATACATAAAAACACATCCTTTCCCAGATATTCATTTTTCTTTTATGTCTCCAGTATATCTTTTAATTGTGTTATTTTTGTGTACGAAATCTGTAAAAAAAATGAATTTTATAATACTTTTATTTCCAGTAATTCTGATTCATGCTAAATTTCTTTACTAAAGCTTTCGGTAATTTTTTATATTTCTTTCCCAGCCGGTACCCCAGATATTTGCATCCGCTCTGATAAAAAAAGGGAAAAATCTGTTCCATTCTTTTTTCCTGCCAGAGGTACAAAATGGTACCCTTCACCAATCTTCCTCCTTCTTTTTCCGAAGTCACTTTATCAAAAATCTCTGGATGGTCTGCCTGGGAAACTCCCAAATCAAAATTTCTGTGAAACTGCTGTTTTCCGGTATAATGGTGGGAATGAACCACCCTTGCCCCGGCCGCATATCCGATTTCATATCCGGCTTCTATGACACCCGCGGCAAAAATCATGTCTTCGTTAAAAATTGTTTTTTTAAGAAATCCTCCCAGCCTGTCATATATTTCCCTTTTATAGGCGGCACATACATTGGAACAGAAAAACGTCTTGATTCCCAAGGTTTTTAAATCTTTTTTGCTTTTCAGTATGCTTTTGTCGGGATAGTTAAATTCCCTTGTATATTGTTCCAGAATATGGCTGTCTGCTCCTGCAAGCTGTCTCCCATAAGCTACCGCCACATTGTCCTTTTTAAGCATGGCAAGCAGTTCTTGTAAAAGAAGCTCATCCGCAGGCATGGCATCCTGTGTCATACAGAGAAAATAGGGCGTTTGTGAATAGGAAATCCCCTCATCCCTGGTCTTTCCATGGTCAAACTCCATTTCCGACACGTGATGTATTTCTATATTATCATATTTTAATAAGATACCGGACTTTTCCAGGAAATTTTCCATGTACTTTTTTTCCGTATTCATCAGAATAATTTTATTCGGCTTCAGTGTCTGGTTTTCCAGTTTTTCAAGCAAAATTTCCAAAAAAGTACCAGGTTTATATGTCGGAATTATAATATCAATTAAATCTGTCATTTTCTCTTCTTTCATCTTCTAAACAAGAAACAAGCAGCACTTTGTACAAAATAAAGTGGCTTCGAACCATTTGTTCCCCATAAACCATTTTGTATAAAGTGCCGCCCTTTTTTGCAGCTTTATTATTGCAGCCCTTCTTACCCTTTATCTTCCTGTATCTGCTGAAATCTGCTGGCTGTAAGAAATCACTTCATTGGACATTTGATATTCATCAGATTCAAACAGGAAATTATGAAGCTCTAATACGTTTGTCTTTAAATCCACCGGAATGACACAACTTCCCTTGCTTCCAAGGTTTCCGGTCGTACGATACTGTGCAAATGGGAATCCGTCTTCGGCTACAATATTGTATTTGCCTACTTCCCCAAGCACTGCCACCATTTCATCCACATCCAGGGAAGTGGACACATAAGGTAATACGGCATCCAAAATCTTATTTAAGGTTGCCACATCTGCCTGTTTTGCTTTTTCCATAATTGCCGCCAGTACGTCACGCTGTCTCTGGGCACGCATAAAGTCATCCCCTACCTGGCGGACCCTGCAGTATGCAGTTGCCTGAAGACCGTTTAACTTCTGTTTTCCGGCATGGGTAATGGCAGTATAATCCTTTCCTTCGGTAGCAGTAAAGGTCTTACCGTCGGTACTGGTTCCTACCATACTTATCTGGTAGTTATTCAGATGACGGATTTCTTCTTCCAGAATCTCAATTTCCACACCGCCAATGGCATCCACAGTTTCAATCAGACCTGTAAATCCTACCGTTACATAATCTTCAATATTTAAATCAAGGTTCATGTTTAACATATTGATTGCCTGTTCCGGTCCGCCCTTGGCATATGCCGCGTTACATTTGTTATAGGAATCATTTCCAAGATTCAGATAAGTATCCCGATAGACACTGACTAATCTGACATCACCGGTTTCCTGGTTGATGGAAGCAATCATAATGGTATCACTACGGTTACCTTTTCCTAAGGATTTATCCCTGGCATCCACACCAAAAAGTGCAATGTTGCGATATCCCTTTAAGGCTTCGTTATTTTCCACCGTCTCATTGATTACGATTTTATCCTTGTCAATGGAAACCTTGTTTACCTTGTCCGCTTTCAGCACCATGTATAAAACGATTAATAAAATAACCAGAATTATCATTTCTGCAACAAACAAAAGAATGCGTTTGTTGTTTTTCTGTGCTTTTTTCTTTCTTTTCTTTTTTGTGGTTGGTTTTGATTGTACATTTTTTGTTGCCATTTTTTCTCTTCCTTTTTAATTAGTATGCATTTTCATTTACTATACCTTTGAAAACGGTCATGAACATAATCTTAAAATCTAACAGCATGCTCCAGTTTTCAATATAGTATAAATCACATTCTATTCTCCGGCGTATGGAAGTATCACCCCGGTATCCATTCACCTGTGCCCATCCGGTAAGTCCCGGTCTTACCTGATGCTTTATCATGTATCTTGGAATCTCTTCCCGGAACTTTTCCACAAACTGGGGCCGCTCCGGTCTGGGACCGACAATGCTCATATCCCCTTTTAAAATATTCCATAGCTGGGGAAGCTCATCCATACTGGTTCTCCGCATGATGGCACCCACCTTCGTGACTCTGGGGTCATTTTTCACGGTCCAGCCTTTTTTCTCTTCCTTTTCCGTCTGCACCTCCATGCTGCGGAATTTATACATATAAAATCTCTTATTATGAAGCCCGACTCTTTCCTGTTTGAAAATAACCGGTCCCTTACTGGTTGTTTTGACCAGAACTGCCAATACCAGAAGCAGGGGCGAGAGAAGGATGAGCCCGCAGGCAGAACCGATAATGTCTACCAGCCGTTTTGCAATTTTATTCACAATATTTGTCAGCGGAACATAACGGATATTAATCACTGCCAGTCCGTTCAAATCCTCCGTATAAGGCTTGTTGGGAATCAGACTGTTGTAATCCGGTATAAACTTAGTATGCACTCCCGACTTTTCGCACAGACTGACAATTTGTTCCAAAATGTCATAATCTGACAAAGAAAGTGTTACCGCAATCTCATCCAGATGACTTAAGGGAAGTATGACTTCCAGATTCTCAATGGTTCCGATTACCTTAACGCCTTTATACTGTGTACCCGTTGGTACATGATTATCCAGAATCCCCCTTACCACATAGCCCCACTGGGGATTGGCATGAATCCTGCTGATATACTCTTCTGCAGCCCTGGAATATCCTACCAGTAATATATGTTTTAAATTATATCCTTTTTTTCGAAAATATCTTAAGGATGTACGCAAAATCACGCGAAACAGTAAAGTTATAATGATATTAATACTATAAAATAACAAAATCAGGCTTCTGGAAAAGTTACCGTTTCCTATCTTGAATGCCGTAATCGCCATTAAGAAAAACGCAACGCCAATACTGTTTACTTTGATAATATCCAGAATTTCTTTTTCCAGGGTCTGAGACCGTTTCGGCGTATATAGCTTAAACCAGTAATATAATACCAGATATCCCGGTACTAAAAAATAAAGGGCACGAAAATAAAAGCCCATGGAAAGAGCTCCTGCTCCTTCTGTTACAAAAGGTCCCGCAAACTTCAGATACCAGGCAAGAAGGTAAGAGCCTGCTATTGCCAGTGCATCTAAAAGTACATGTAATCCATTAAAATACTTTTGGTTGTCTTTAATCATATCAGCCACCCAATTCTATACATAACAGATATTTTACAATATTATTACCAAAAGTTCAACCCACAAATTGCCGAACCGTATTTATCCATAATTTCCACTGAATCCGAAGATAAAATAAAAGTCTCTCCGGCTTAAAAATTATCTTTTTTGCTTTGCCGTCTTTTGAAGCTGAAAGCCGGATTCCTTCCCGGATTCCTTTTTTATAGGCTTCTCCCAGTCCTTTTTTTAAAAAGAACAGATATTTTATGAAAAAGCCTGGAAGCAAAAAAGGCAGATTTATCAGAATCTGTAAAAACGGCATATTTTTATAAATCAGATAAATGCTGTTTTTGGCGGACAGCTTTACCTTAAATTCATTGTGTCTGGAACCGCTGACACCGCTTCCGGCATGATATACCTTTGCCGCGGGAGCATAAAAATTACGGTAGCCGTAAATCTGTGCCCGGTAGCCCAAGTCGCAGTCTTCAAGATAGGCAAAATGATTCTCGTCAAAAAGACCAATCTGCTCCAACACTTTTCTTTTATAAATTACGGCACCGCCGCAGGAAGAAAAAATTTCTTTTTCGGTTTCGTAATGCCCTTTCACCGTTTTTCCTTTTCCCAGGGCAAACGCCCAGCCTAAGGCACAATACAAATCCCCGGCTCCGTCAAGCTTTTCCGGTTCATATAAATCTATCATTTTTGCCGATACGGAAAAGCTTTTTTTATGATTTTCCAGTGCCGTTTCCAGGGCTTTTACAAAACCATACTCCACCTTCGTGTCATTATTAAGTAAAATGACATATGGGGTATCGCTTGCCCTAATTCCGGTATTTACCGCAGCACAAAAGCCTGTATTCTTAGAAAGAGCAATTACCTCTGCCCCGGGACAGTTATTCTCTATCCACTCTCTGGAGCCATCCGTGGAGCCATTATCCACCACACAGATGTGAAATACGGTGGAAGTCTCCTTTTTTAAGGCTTCCATACAGTCCTTGATAAATTTAATTCCGTTATAGTTTGGAATGATTACGGTACTTTTTACCATGTTTCTTTTCTCCGTCTGACTTAAGGCAAGGGTCCCAGTAAAGCCGATAGCCCTGTCTGATAAGATATTCACAAAGTTTTTTTTGCAATTTCTTATCCGTACCCTGCTTATTAGATGTTTCTTTTTTCCAAAAAGTTTCAATTACTTTCTGATACTTTGGATTCACAACCCATTTTTCTCTATCCATCTGTGCCGCATTTTGTGGCAGTACGGCACCATGCATATATCCGCTGTAAAAGGCGGGCAGACCCTTATAGAGCATTTTGCCGTCTTTTCCATAGATTCCGGACACCACTTTCCCATGCCGTATCTCTTTTCCTGCCATTGCAATGACATCTTCCCTCTGGGCAAATATACCATTTTCGTAGACTACTTTATAATATCCCACATGGGGCATTTCTTCTACCTTCGCCCTCCAGCCTCTTTTCTCAACAAAATCCTGCAGGGCACGTTTTCCGGCATCATAAGCATACCGTTTGCTTAAAGGATTGGCGGCAGTGGAATCGTTGTGGCATCTCCAGTGATATAACACTTTAGGAATATGGCAGATAGTTTCTTCTACCTTTTTGTTGTTATCCCAGAGTACACCGACGGCTCTTAAAACCATATCATAATCCTGTGCTCCGTCATATTCCCTGCGGAACCTTACCGCCTGCATCAGTTCTCTTTTCATGACGCAAAAATGGCAGATATAATTATTGGTAAAAAATAAATCCAGATTAAACTCTGTTTTGAAATGAGGTTCAAAAAATGTCTTTCCCTCTTCATCACACTTATCTTCATCGGAATATAAAATCCCATAATCCTGTTTTTTTGCTTTTCCCTCATCCAGGGATTTTGCCATTTCACAAAGGGCATCCGGTGTCAGATAATCATCATGATCCAGCAAACCGATATAGTCTCCACTGGCTTTCTCGATTCCCTGATTGGTATTTTCACTGATACCCAGATTTTCCTTTAGTCTGTAATACCGGATTCTGTCATCATGATATTGCTCCACTTCCTGTTTTACCTTATCACTTTTACTGGCATCTGCAAGCACCAGCTCCCAGTAAGGGTAGGTCTGGTCTAACAGGGAATCTATACAGACCCTCAGAAATTCCTTTTTGGTTTCGTAGGCAGGTACCACCACACTGAACACAACCGGATTCTCCCACTGTTTCTGCCGCTGTGCTTCTAACTGCTCTTTCTCCGGCATCTGATAGGTATAGCCTCGATAGTATGGGGCAAATACACGTTCCAGGGCAGCCCCCATGGCAGAGCCTGCACCGTTTCGTTTCAGATAATAATATGTTTTTTTCAGATTAGATAACTTAAAAACCGTTGCCATATTCTTTCCGTTTCTTTTATAAGTTTAAGTTTTTTGATATCCTCATTTTACTTCTTTTATTTTTAGAGAAAAGTCACTTCTGTCCAGTGAGAAATTCGGATTATAATAAGGGTCTCCCACTTCCAGGCAGGCTTTCCATTTTTCACGAAAAACTTCTGACTCTTCATTATAACGTCTTGCCTTTTCCCCTTCATTATCCATACCCCTGGAAATGGATTCAAAGTGATAAAGCTCCGCAAAAGGGGTAAACACATTCAAATATCCAAGTTCTCTTAATTTTAAGCAGAAATCCACATCATTTAAGGAAATCACAAAGTCCTCGTCAAGTCCGCCCACCTTTTCATACAGGGCTTTTTTCACCATAAGACAGGCTCCGGTGACAGCCGTTACATTCTGGGCGTAACAGAGTCTTCCCATATAACCTAAGTTTTCCCTGGACTGTCCATAGTGTGTATGTCCTGCGGTTCTGTGGGCTCCAAGTCCGATTACCACGCCTGCATGCTGGATGGTTTTATTGGCATAATAAAGCTTGGCTCCGACTGCCCCCACGTCTTCCCGCTGTGCATACATTAAAAGCTCTTCTATCCAGTTTACGGTAATTACCTGTGTGTCATTATTTAAAAGAAGAATATATTCTCCTTCCGCATTCTTTACTCCCAGATTATTTACTGCGGAATAATTAAATGCACCCTCATAAGTAACCACCTTTACGCGGCTGTCTTTTTCCTGGATTTCCTTATAATAATCAAAGATTTCCTTTGTAGTGCTGTTATTTTCCACCACCAGAATCTCAAAATTGTCATAGGTGGATTTTTCCAGAATGGAAAAAATACACCTGCGTAAGTCTTCCACATGGTCCTTATTGGCAATGACAATGCTGACTTTCGGATTTCCCACAATCTCATAAGAAATCTTAAAAATGGTTTCAAAAGCTCTGGTACTGGTAATTTTAAAATGGTTAAAGCCATGGTTTTTCAAATGTTCAGCCACTGCCCCTCTGGCGGCTTCAATGGCATAGGTCTTTGCCTCAATTCCGCTGGCCACACTGCCTGCATGACTTCTCCAGTAATACAGCAACTTTGGTACGTGCACCACATTTTTAGCCCTGTCCGTCAGACGAAGAATCATGTCATGGTCCTGACTGCCGTCAAATTTGGTACGAAACAGCTGGGTCCCGTCAAGAAGACTTCTTTGAAAACAGCTGAAATGGCAGATGTAATTGTTGGCACGCAGATTATCCGGGGCATAGTCCGGCTTAAAATGAAGTGTCAGCATCTTATTAATGTCGCCATCCTTAAAGGTGGTTTCGTCACAGTAGATATAGTCTGCATTTTTTTCATTAATCACCTTCACATATTCGTATAAAACACTGGGATGCAGGATGTCATCATGGTCAAACAGGGCAATATATTCTCCGGTTGCCATTTTTAAGCATTCATTGGTATTGCCGGAAATGCCTTCATTTTTCTCCAGCGGCCGGTAAACGATTCGTTTATCTTTTCCGGCATATTCCCTGCATATTGCACCTACATATTCATGCTCTTTGTCCGAGCCGTCTGCCAGACATAATTCCCAGTTTCCATAGGTCTGTCCGGTAACGGACTGTATCATTTCCTCTAAAAAATCCCTGGGAGTATTATATAAAGGAACCAGAATGCTGATTTTTACAGGATTTTGGAAACGAGTTTCTTCCTGTTGTTTTCTTACCTGTGCCGTCGGAAAGCTTTCTGTGCCAAACTGCCGTTTTGCCTCCGCCTCCCGCTTTTTATAATCCACTTTTGCCAGAATTCCACGCACACCTCCGCAGTTTTTTACTCTTGTGGTCTGCCGTAATACCGCATGCATACATTTCCGAAGTCCGGTGGTATGTACCCACAGCGGATTTGTTTTAATACGATTTAATTTAAATTCCAGTAAATCATTTTTTTCTTCCAGCTCTGCAACGCGGCTGGCGAGAGAAGCACTTTTTAAATGTTCCTTTTCATAAGCTTCTTTATAATTTATCTCTTCCATTTTCGATACTCCTTGTTGTAATCCGAAGTAAATATTGTTTTGAAATCTTATCCATTACCAGAAATCCAAGCTCATATCTTCCCTCTGGCATCTCACTAAAATCCACCAGACAGCAAAAACCGCTTAAGCCCACATTTTTCTGGTCCGGCAGATTGGTAACAATATCCGGTCTGTATTGCCATGTGGGAATCACCTGAAACAGGGCACCTGTTTTTTCGTGTCTTAAGACTATTGTCTTTTCATAACATGCGTTATCGCTGCCCAGTACCACCAGATTTCCCTGAAGATAGAAAACCTCTTTTCCAGAAAGTCTTTCTGTGATTTTTCTTATCCGTTTTTCTTCTAAAAACCATCCCTTCAGATTTCCCGCATATTCCACCATGGGAACCACACAGTTCTCAATTCTGGTTCCTTTGGGAAATGCCGTAAGCCTTACGGGGTGCTCCAGCTCCAGTTCCTTTTTGGCTTCATACTCATAAAAAAAAGAATATCCGGTATCCAGAAGTTCTCCGGTAAACCATGGATGATAATAAGGGTCGTTTTCCCAGAGAGCCCGGTGCTTTTCATAAAGTCTTTGCTTTTCTGCCTGCAATCTTTCCAGTTTTTCTTTTGTTTCATCATTTCCGCGGCTTAAGGATTCATGATGCCATAAGTGGATTTCATTATCTATGACATTATCATACCCTGCCTCATACAGACGGTAACAAATATCCACATCATTAAAGGCTACCTGCAAAGTTTCATCAAAGCCGTTCATGACAGAAAAGACTTCTTTTCTTATCATCAGACATGCCGCCGTTACTGCCAGTACATTTCTTACATCCAGATTTCTTCTGTCGTAATATGCCCTCACATCTTCTTTAAACTGCAATTTATGGACAGGACCCAGGTGCAGGTTATAAATTCCGCAATGCTGCAAACGCTTACTGTCAGGATAATATAGCTTTGCCCCTACCGCACCATTTCTTTTTACAGCCGCTAAATCTGCCATATGGGACAGCCACCTGGAGCCCCTTACTTCACAATCGTCATTTAAAAATAAAAGTAGCTCATAGCCAGCCGCTTTTGCTCCAAGATTACACATTCTTGAAAAATTAAATTCCATGGGCTCATATAAAAACTTAAAGTTATATTTAACTTTTAAGCTTTCAATTTTTTTTTGGTTAATTTCACTGCTTCCGTTATCCACCACAAGAATCTCATAGGTTATCTCTTTTGTCCAATACCGTATTGATTTCAGACATCTCTCTAAGATATCCGGATTATCTTTTGAGGGAATGATTATGGAAACGCCTTTCCACGGTTCCCTCTCCAAGAGACTATTGTAATACTGTCTGATATCCCGGTATTCTTCTTCAAAGCCCCAGGACTTAATGCAGTGGGAAGAATAGAGAGGCTCTTTTATATGAACTGCCTGTTCCCGCTTTAAGTCCTTACATATCTCCAGAATAAGGGCATACAAAGCTCTCCTGTAAGAAATGACCCTTTCCGGCACAGGAGCTTTTAACAGCTCCTTACAACTTTGCTTATCCATGAAATGTAATACCGCCTCTTCAAATGCAGCTCTTCGGACTGCAACCAGATTTCCAAAATAAAAATACGAAAGCAGGGTCTGGGGAGAATAATCCGGCTTTAACCATGGATTCATACGAACGGTTTCCTCATGGTTCAATTCATCTTCATCTGTATAAACGACCCTGGCTTCCGGTTTTGTTTCGAAAACACTTGTTATTTTTTGTAAAGTCTCAAAAGTGACCGCAGCTTTATCCTGTACCAGAAGCACAATCTCTTTTTGCGAAACACCTGTTTCTTTTTGAGACTGAGAAACAAAATTTTCCAGATTCTGCAAATCTACATAAGATATTATCTCTATCTTCTTTCTGATTTCTTCCCTGTCCGGATTTTCTTTTGAATAGTTCTGTTTTTCTTTTTCCCGAATCCAGGTATCATAAGAAGTCACTTTTTCATTTAATTCCTGCCGGTACTGACTATCATATCCTGCGGTCAGATATTCTCTGATTTTTCCTTTTATTCTTCCAATCACAAACGCAATTTCCTTTTTAATTCTTTTTCCAAATCTTCACAAAGTGTACTTTCCATACGGTAAACCTCTGCCAGCAGAGAGACTTCATTTTCGCCCCTTACATTCATATTTTCCATATGAAGATTTATATTCGGGTCTTTGGAGGCAAACACAAATGTATTGTCTGCCATTTTGCCATTTATGGTTACCGCCTTTCGATTCGACACCGGAATACGTTCTCCATTCAGGGTAAATTCTTTTATTCGTAAAATGCAGGAATCCATGGCAGGGTCGATACGAAGATGACGGACATCACCACTGACATTTAACCGGATTTGCAAAAGGTGTTCTCCCACAAAGGCATCCTTTACAAAATAGGAGTTTTCTTCCGCATAGCCCTTTCCCCTGTCTTCATAAATCTGCACCCTGTCTTTTCCGGCACTTTCTTCGATTTTTCCCATCCATTTTGCAGGAACAAACATTTCCTTTCCCAGTAAATCACGGATTTGCGGCATGGACATACGTTTTCCCATAACAGTTTTCTGAAAAGCTATCTCCTGCTTCTGATATTCCGGGGTATCTTCCTCTTTGATTCCCAAAAGTTCTAAGGCTCTCTGCACCTCGCATTTATTTCTTTTCTCATTCTCCAGTAAATAACAATAGAGACTGCGAAATGCGATTTCCCTTGTGTCGACTTTTTTCTCTACGGTCCACTCATAATCTATGACGGTCCACTTGTCATCCTTTATGAGAATATTTGCAAAAATCATATCATAATCGGCAATGTTTTCTTCTTCTCCATAGGAAATCCGTCTTACATATTCGGCAAAAAGTTCATGGAATCCGTCAATGTCATCTTTTTTCAGCTTATCATCCAGGAGTTCTTCTAACGTAGTGCCCTCTACATATTCAAATTCCACAAATGGTATTTCTCCCTCCTGCAGCCGGCATTTATTTATGGAAATCTCACTTCCTGCATATCTTTCTTTCAGCTTTTCATAAGCCTGATAAATATGCCGGATATGTTCCGTGCTGTATTCATTGTCAGCATATTTTCTGACCTTCTTTTCCCTGTTTTCTTCGATTATCTCTGTTCTTATACAATATTTACGACTTCGGTCGTTGGAATATCTGCAATAAGAAATCTCCGGAGCTTCTCCTACCACCACCAGATAAGAGTTCGAATAAAAAGGAAACATTTCCTCTTTTATCAGGGCATCAAATACATTCTTCTCGTCAAATAAAACCATTCTGTCCCGGTCAAAATTACGCAGATTATCGGACAGTTCCCCTACCTTTGGGAGCCGTCTGTCGGAAAACAGAGTGGTCATAAACTTATAATCAGGATAAGGATAATAGAATGTATACTCATGGTCACCGCAGCTTTCCATGATTTTTTCCAGACCCCTTCTGGAAAAAGTACGTACTCCTCCGCCTTCCGGATAATCCTCCAGTCCCGAAAAGAAAGTACCCAGATGGTCTTCCCTGCATCCTGCCCAATATTTTAATCCGAATTTATTTTCAATGGCAATTACAAGCCTGCCATCCTTTTTTACATGCTTCTTGACTATCTTGTAAAAATCTTCAAACGGAGTCTTCCCGCCAATATAGCTCTCACCATATTCAAACACCCCTATGAGACATACATAGTCATAATCACAGGAAAGCTGTGGCTCAATATCCTGAAAATTTCCCACATGAATGGTTACATTATCACAATCGGCATGACGATAAGCATTAATCAGACTTCTCTGCTTCGACAAATCGATGCAGGTCACTTCCCCGGCTTTTTTTGCCAGAGCACCGGTTATGGCACCACAGCCGCTGCCCACTTCCAAAACCTTCATACCCTTATCCATGGGAAGCCAGTCTGCGATATTTTCACGAAGCTCTGATAAATGATAAAGAACAGGCCATGATTTTTTTTCTTCTATCTTCTCCGGGAATTCCAGCGGAGAATAATTTTTTGCTATTTCCAGAATTTCCTGCTCCACAACACCGTCACAATATAAATCCTCCCCCGGATAATGGGTATAATCTAATGTCACTTTCCCGATTTGTTCTGTCATGCGTTACTCCCTCTTTTTATGCTCAACCTATTTTACAACAACCTTCGAATTCATATCATAATAGCCTACGGTATTTTTATCAGAAACCACACTTAAGTTCAACACGTCATATAACCTGTGATACACCTGGAATTTATCGCCTTCGTATCCTGTTACCCCTAAGGAAATCAGATATTCTCCTCCCTGCAAATCCAGTCTTTGCGTAAATGTAATTTCTTTTGTTTCCAGCGGCTGTACCGAATCTAAAAATGCCTTCTCTATCATGGAATTGGTTCCGGTGATTTCCGTTCCCTGCTTATCTTTTAACGTAAAAGCAAAAATAGGGGCTGCCACCGCCCGGTTAAATTTTACTTTCATGTGAAGCGTAAACTCTTCTCCCTTGATAATGGCACTGGTTTTGGTTCCTCTTTTATCCGTTACATAAAATTCTGTAATCTCGCCATCTTTATTTCCATATTCCAGTGCTTTTTCATTAATTCCAAGTACACTGGCAGATGCTTTACTTTCTGCTCCCTGCACTCCCGCCATGCTAAGTGCCGCCTTTTCCTTTACCTCTTCATCCTGCAAAAGGGAGTCTTCCTCTCCCGGAAGAGGGTACTGCCCTACCAGAACCTGCTTATAGGCATCTATCATTTCTTTTGGTGAGCCTTCTCCCAGTTTGATTCCTTTATTCAGTAAAATAACCCGGTCACAATATTTTGCAATACTGCTCAAATCATGACTGACAAACAGGATGGTTTTTCCCATCTGCTTAAATTCTTCGAATTTATGATAGCATTTTGCCTGAAAGAACACATCCCCTACGGAAAGAGCCTCGTCTACAATAAGAATCTCCGGCTCGATATTAATGGCTACGGCAAACGCAAGACGGACAAACATACCGCTGGAATAGGTTTTACAGGGCTGGTATACAAAATCCCCGATATCCGCAAAATCCAGGATATTCTGCAGTTTCGCATCAATTTCTTTTTCCGAAAATCCCATCATGGTTCCGTTTAAATAGATGTTTTCGATTCCGTTATATTCCATGTTAAAGCCGGCACCCAGCTCCAGAAGTGCAGAAATCCGTCCATTTACGGACAGTTTCCCTGAGGTCTGGTTTAAGACTCCGGTAATGATTTTTAGAATCGTGGATTTTCCGGAACCGTTGGTTCCGATAATTCCTACGGTTTCTCCCTTATAAATGGACAAATCTATCCCCTTTAAGGCATAATGCTCCTTATGAAGCTTTCCACGCTTTAACCCCAGGGCTTCCTTCAAACGGTCGGAGGGCTTGTCATACAATTTATATATTTTTGTAACCTGTTTCGCTTCAATTGCTAACTGTCTTTCTTCCATTATCTTCTCCATTTTGTTTCTCATAACAGCCGGCGGCAATAAAAAAACTTTTCCTGCTGCCTTACCATTTATAAAACATCTGCAAAATGCACTTTAAGACGTTTAAACACCAAAGCTCCCATTCCAAAAATAACAATGGTAAAAATCCAGAAATACATGGTGGAATAAAAGTCTTCAAAAAACCATGATTTTTCAAAAATGGCACTTCTGTATCCGTTTACAATGTAAACCAGCGGATTAATTTTCACTAGCATCTGTGCTTTCGGACTGATGCCTCCTATATCCCAGAGTATGGGAGTTGCCCACATTCCAATCTGTAAGGCAATATTGATAATCTGACCCAGGTCCTTAAAAAATACCATCACCGCACAGGTGGTATAGCAAATTCCCAACACCAGGATAAACATGCAAAAGCTGTAGTAGACAAGCTGAATGGTATAAATATTCGGATAATAGCCGTAAACCGCCGCGATGACCAGAAGCACGCAGGCAAAAAATACATGGATAAAGGTTGCCGCAATAATTTTAATAATCGGCAGAATACTAATCTTAAACACAACCTTTTTCACCAGATAACTATATTCCAGCATGGAATTGGTTCCATTCTGCAATGCCTCACTAAAATAAAACCACGGAACAAGTCCGGCGGTCAGAAATAATACATAGGGAATGTCATCCTTTGCCATGGGTCTTCCGCTTCCCATAATCACTTCAAACACAATATAATACATTACCACCGTAACTACCGGCTGTACCATTGCCCAGACTGCCCCCAGATAAGAGCCTGCATACCGTTTCTTGAAATCATTTTTTGCCAGTTTCCAGATTAAATGTCTGCTCTGGTACAGTTCCACCGGAAGGGAAGTAAATTTATCGTACCATTTGATAAATATGGGGATACTTACAAAAATCAAGACACAGGCAATGATTTTCTTCATCAGTTCCTCATTCGGGTCTGCCAGAGGGTTTTGGTAAAACACAATAACAGTTGCCATGATGAGCATGACAACTGTAAATAAGGTAATCCCCTGAAATTTCGATAGCTTTAATCTCTTTTGCTTCATAGTATCTCCTTACTTTCCAAAAGAAGCAATTCCAGGCCATTTTTTGTCTTTTTCGGATAAGGTTAATTCCATATCCTCCGGAATCGGCCATGTAATTCCAATCTGCGGGTCATTCCATAAAAGACCGCCTTCATCATCCGGATGATAAAAGTCTGTGCATTTATATGCAAATTCCGCATAATCGGACAACACCACAAATCCATGGGCGAAATTTTTCGGAATAAAAAACTGCTTTTTATTCTCTGCACTTAAAATCACTCCGTACCACTGCCCGAAGGTAGGGGAATCTTTTCTTAAATCCACCGCAACATCAAACACTTCCCCGCTTACCACGCGTACCAGCTTGTCCTGCGGGAAGTTCTTCTGAAAATGAAGTCCTCTCAGAACTCCCTTTTTCGATGCCGACTGGTTATCCTGTACGAATACTTCTCCAATCCCTGCATCTTTATAATCGTTATAATTATACGTTTCCATAAAATAGCCCCTGGCATCACCGAATACCTGCGGTGTAATCACCTTTAAACCTTCAATATGGCATGTTTCTACTGTTATCTTTCCCATTCCTATTTCCTTCTTATTCTTTTTTTGCTTTACTGCTTTTGTTTTCCTACGGTATCTCTTCTTTTATTTTGGGGTCTTTGGGATTTTTTTCTTCATTTTCCAGCTTCTCCCCACTGCCGGATTCCGGCTCCTGTTTTTCTTCCGGTTCTAAGAAGCTTAAGTTTAAATCCACACGACCTTCTATTCCAAGCACTCTTCCCGAAGAGGAATACTGCCACATATGATATTTTCCACCATACGTTACGCTATCTCCATATTCTGCCAGCCAGATGTATATATTATCCGGCAAAACGGAGGTATCTATGTTATTATTCAGCCAGTTTTTGCTGGCATAAATTCCCGTCTCATATCCGGCACTGCGGATGGTCTCACAAAATGCCTGACAGACAGCCGTTCTTGTTTTCTTATCCAGCTTATCTGCCCTTCCTTCCCCGCCGGCTCCTTCCGTATCAATAAAGATGGGGTAGGTAATCTCATAATCTTTACATAGAGAAATTACCATACTTGCCTCTTCCACCGCTTCTACTTCGTTGGTTGCCTGCGTAAAGAAATATAATCCCACAGGAATCCCGGCTTTCGTCGCATTCTCCACATTTGTCTTAAAGTACCAGTCCTCCACCAGGGCACCTGTCACACTGCCCCGGTATCCGGCACGAATAATGGCATATTCTACTCCGGCATCCTTTACTTTTTCCCAATTGATTTCTTCATTCCATCTGGACACATCAATTCCCGTATGGGCATCCGAGGTGGTCTTTAAGCTGGTAAAATCACCGCCGCCGGAAGTTTCGGAGAGTCTCTTGGAATCTTCCGCCATGGCATCTACTTCATTTTCCGTTTTTATCAGTAAGGAAATGTCACCGATTGCCACATATTCCACCCTTGCCTTTACCTTTACGGACATGGATTTTTCCGGCACGATAAAGCCCGGCTGTTCCTGTAATGACACCTGGTAATCCCCGGCGGACAAATCTGCCATGTAAATAACCCCGTCCCGGTCCAAATCTTTATATTCATCTTTTCCATTTACAAGGATTTTAAAAAACTGTCCTTCCACCGGATTTCCCTCAGAATCCGCAATGATGACCCTCATATCCTTTTCCACAGAGGTAATCATCAGATTGACCCTTACGGCTTCTTCCTGCTCTTCTTCTTTGGCTGACGTTTTATCTTCATCAAAAAAGTCTTCGTCTTCCATCCATCCGGATAAATCATTTCCAATCTGTCCCGAAAGAAAGACCTCCGTAACCTCTTCTGTTGTCTCTTCCCTGACTTCTTTTTGTCCCGGACCGATTCCGTTGGCATATAATACCACAAAGAAAACCGTTACCATAAACAAAAAAGATACCAGCAACGTTATTTTTAAGAACTTAGAGTCCATTTGCAACCTCTACCAGATACTGTCCGTATTCTGTCTTCATCAAAGGCTCTGCCAGCTTTAAAAGCTGCTCTTTATTGATAAACCCTCTCTTATACGCAATTTCTTCAATACAGGATATATATAAGCCCTGCCTTTTCTGAAATGCCGCCACGAAATTTGCCGCTTCCAATAAGGAATCATGATTTCCCGTATCCAGCCATGCAAATCCCCTTCCCATG